>NZ_CATNHG010000002.1:0-106645 GCF_950097965.1 Bacillus sp. T2.9-1 | reverse complement strand
AAAACTTTTTCAGATAGTGGGGGGCTAGCCCCCCACTATCTGAACTAACATCTATAGAATTATCAAAGAACAATATTTTAATTGGAAATTACCTCGAAAGAGGACTATAAACTTACTATACGAGGAGTTTTTAATATGTTAGAAGCAGCCATGTGGGGGGCAATTGCTAGCTCTTCATTGCTTGCAGGTTCTGTCATAGGATTATTTCTTTCCATTCCAAAAAGAATTATTGCCTATTTTATGGCTTTAGGAACAGGTATTTTAATAGGTGCCTCTTCTTTTGAACTTTTAATTGAAGCTGTAAATAAAAGTGGTATGTTTACTACTGCTATCGCTTTTTTAGCAGGAGCATGTTTATTTACCATTATTGAAATTTTCCTTTATCGAAAAGGCGGATCTAATCGAAAACGATCACATAAAAATCCAGAGGGACATTCAGGTTTAGCGATTTTTGTCGGTACTTTAATGGATGCTATTCCAGAATCCATGATTATCGGTCTTAGCTTGTTATATACACAAAAAGTGGATCTCCTATTTTTAATAGCAATTTTCATCAGTAACTTTCCAGAATCTTTATCTTCCACAGTAGGATTAAAAAAAGATCAATATTCACATAAAAAAATATTAATGCTTTGGAGTAGTGTGATTGTCATTTCTGCTATTAGTAGCTCAGTTGGGTATTTATTTTTAGAAAATGCTTCCCCTACTATGCTTTCAAGCATTCAGTCATTTGGGGCTGGTGGATTAATTGCGATGGTTTGCTCAACTATGTTGCCAGAAGCATTTGAGCAAGGAGGACCTACCGTAGGATTTGTTGCATGTGTAGGATTAATTTTTTCATTAAGCATGAGTCATATTGGATAGCGGCTGCCGAAAAACATGCTATGTTTTTCGGCAGTTTTACTAGAGGTAAATATAATTAGTATTACTTTGCAATAGATCTTGATGTAGTTACATGTAAAGCAGGATCTTTTGCTTTTCCTTTTTTCTTAGGAAAAATATATAAGTTTAGTGCACCTACAAAGAATGCCCCTCCAACAATATTACCAATCGTAACTGGGATGAGATTGTGCAATGCATTTGCAACGGTAATTGTTTCTGGATGAGGAACAATTAGAGAAATGGCGAAAAGAGCCATATTTGCAACACTATGCTCATAACCTGAAATCATAAAGGAAAATACAATTAATAATGTTGCAATTATTTTCCCGACATCTCCTTTAATATTCATTGGTATCCAAATAGCTAAACAAACTAACCAGTTACAAAGGATTCCTCTAATAAACAATTCTAGTGTTGTAGCACTCATTTTTGAATTGGCTACATCCATAAGCCAAGTTGTTTTGGGAGCTAAGCTAAATAATCCAGAATAATAGATTAATAAAGCAAAAAATAGCGCGCCAACTAAATTACCAAAATACGTAGTAACCCAATTATAAATGGTATCCTTCCAACTTGTTGCTCCAGACAAGGTGCTCATTGCAAAAGCCATGGTGTTGCCAGTAAATAATTCACCTCCACCATAGGAAATAAGTACAAGAGCCATACCAAAAAATAAACTAGTCATCATGTATGTTGCAGGTGAATGAACATCAAAAAAGGGTTGTGCTAAACGATAACATAGCATTAAAGCAAATCCGATATATATTCCTGCTAAAATTGCTTTTACAAAATAACGGAAAAAGGAATCATCAATTGTTTCTTTCTTTTTCATCGCATAGTTGATCGCTTTATCGATAGGGTGTATATCCATTGTAAAACCTTCCTTTCTGTATATAATAATTATACAAAAGGGAAAATGAATTACATTGTGAAAATATGAACATTTCTTAACAATTCATTTATTCCAAAAAGGCACACCCAATACTTTCAATATGATATGTACTTTTTGACCACATCCACTTACACAGCATAAGTTATCTTGATTAGTGTGTCGTGGTTGTTAATTTATTGTTCTGTTGAATGGCTACAGAAAACTGAGATCTTGGCTTTGTAAAGCTAATTTTGATACCGGATTTTTTCATTTTATTTACCAATTCAACTAGCTGTTTTTTAGCCATAGTAACTACTCCTTTACTTCTTATAATAGTTTTAGTGTACTAGAAATTTATGAAGAAATTATGAACAAATCATAAATAAATTTAGACATTATTCTTGTTATTTTAAAAATTTCTTAACCAAGATAATACGTTCTATATTATACATTCTATCCTTGGAAAGAAAACCCTTTATTTTTTGATTATTTTTTACCCTATCCACCTATTATGATAAACATGTTTCCTTTTTTCCATCAGACATATTACATATTTTTATATAAGAAATTCCTATACCGAACCTGGAAACTCTAAAACCAATTGCAATTAGACGCACTTCCTCTAAGAATATATTATTCCCTACTGTTATTTAAATAGATAGAATAGAACGAAAGAACAATTTGATATGTAAGCTTATGAAAATAATTCGCGCTTCTATTCTAAAAATGATATAATTTGAAGGATATTGTAGTTTGGAGGATTTTAAATGATAACAGTTACGAATGTAGGTCTTCGATATGGTGATCGTAAATTATTTGAAGATGTTAATATTAAATTTACACCAGGAAATTGCTATGGATTAATTGGAGCAAATGGTGCTGGAAAGTCCACTTTCCTAAAAATTCTTTCTGGTGAGCTAGAAGCACAATCTGGAAATGTTTCTTTAGGTCCTGGTGAAAGACTTGCTGTTTTAAAGCAGAACCACTTTGAATACGAAGAACATGAAGTGCTTAAAGTAGTAATTATGGGTCATGCAAGATTGTATGAAGTTATGCAGGAAAAAGATGCTATTTATATGAAAGAAAATTTCACAGATGAAGATGGTATGAAAGCAGCTGAGCTAGAAGGAGAATTCGCAGAACTTAATGGTTGGGAAGCCGAATCTGAGGCTGCCATTCTTTTAAAAGGTCTAGGAATTGGTGAAGAACTTCATTCTAAGACAATGGCTGAATTAAACGGTTCCGATAAAGTGAAGGTCTTACTTGCACAAGCTCTTTTCGGTGAACCAGATGTTCTTCTACTAGATGAGCCTACTAACCATCTTGATATAAATGCGATTAAGTGGTTAGAAGAATTTTTAATTAACTTTGAAAATACGGTAATTGTTGTGTCCCATGACAGACATTTCTTAAACAAAGTTTGTACCCATATTGCCGATTTAGATTTCAGCAGAATTCAAATTTATGTTGGTAACTATGATTTCTGGTATGAATCTAGTCAATTAGCAGCTAGAATGGCAAATGATGCAAACAAAAAGAAAGAAGAAAAGATCAAAGAGCTTCAAAACTTTATTGCTCGTTTTAGTGCAAATGCTTCTAAATCGAAACAGGCAACTTCTAGAAAGAAATTACTTGATAAAATTTCGTTAGATGACATTAAGCCATCTTCTAGAAAATATCCATATGTCGCCTTTACACCAGAGCGTGAAATCGGCAATGACTTATTAAGAGTTGAAAACTTATCAAAAACAATTGATGGAGTAAAAGTACTTGATAATGTAAGCTTTATTATGAATAAAGATGATAAAATTGCGCTCGTTGGTCCAAATGAAATTGCTAAAACCACTCTTTTCCGTATTTTAGCAGGCGAATTGGAGCCAGATAGCGGCACTTATAAATGGGGAGTTACCACTTCTCAAAGCTATTTCCCTGCTGAAAACTCAGAGTACTTTAGCAATGATGATGCTACACTTGTGGATTGGCTCCGTCAATATTCTCCAAATGACCAAACAGAAAGCTTCTTAAGAGGATTTTTAGGTCGTATGTTATTTTCAGGTGAAGAAGTGTTGAAAAAGCCTAGTGTTTTATCAGGTGGAGAAAAAGTTCGTTGTATGTTATCTAAAATGATGCTAAGTGGAGCAAATGTACTTCTTTTAGATGAGCCCACAAACCACTTAGATTTAGAATCTATCACAGCTTTAAATAATGGTTTAATTAATTTTAAAGGTTCGTTAATCTTCACTTCTCATGACCACCAATTTGTATCTACAATCGCTAATCGTATTTTGGAAATTACGCCTAGTGGACTTGTTGATAAGCAAATAAATTATGATGAGTATTTAGAAGATGCCGATTTACAAAAAAATATAGCTGCTATGTATAAGTAATAAAAAAAACCGGGATTCCCGGTTTTTTTCTTATCCTCTAGAAGAATGTGATATGCTCTTCTCTAATTTAGCTATTTACAAATGCCCTTGTTTCCCATACTGGTTATCTACTTTATTTAAATACTCAGGTGAAATAGACACTCGAAGCGCCGAATAGGATACGAGCGATTACATATTATATTTGCAATTTAGTTTATTCTGCCTATCGAGGTTACCGTCTAATTGCTCTTCTCTTCATATAAAAAAGAAAGAATAACGCTAACGGAATAATAGAGATGATTCCGGGAAATGAAGATTTCTTCTCTTCTCTTACAGCTTCTTCAGGAATATCTTCTTTAAATGTTTCCTCTGCTGGCAACACTTTTGCTAATTGTATCGATTGTAGAATATCGCCTTTGTCATTTTCAATCATTAATACACCACTTGAGGATACTTCTTCTTCCCCATTTGTCCGAGCAACTGTAATTTTCTCCTCTTTCGTTGTTTCATAGGTTGTCCCATTTACAAAAAACGATTTTCCAGCAGGAATCACTTTATGTGTATATTGATTAAAACCAAAATCAAATAAATCCTCCGTATCATTATATACATCCCGCTTATAATTCCCTTTTAATACAATAGCTACTAGTTGTAGCTCTCCATTATCTGCTGTTGTTGCCAATGTTTGTTTCGACTCATTAACAAATCCGGTTTTTCCACCAGTAACCTTATCATATGGTCTAGATCCATTTACCATTTGATGATGACTAACTAAGGTCGTGTCCCAAGATAATCCATCCCATTTTAATTCATTTGTTCCAAATATCTCTCTAAACGTTTCATTTCGCATTGCATATTGCGTAATTAATGCTAAATCGTTAGCCGTTGTATAATGATCTTTATGAAAAAGACCATTGGGATTTTTGAAGTTTGTGGAATGAACATTTACTTCTTCTTTTAAAAACTGATTTATATTCTTTTCAAAATTACTAATTGAACCATCAAGATATTCTGCAATAGCTACTGCTGCGTCATTTCCAGAATTAATTAACATTCCATCAAGCAAATGTCTTAATGTTACTTGTTCCCCTTTTTCTAAATAAACTCTTGTCCCCTCTGTTGAATATGCATTGTCACTAACTGTAATGACATCATCCATATTACCTTTTTCTATTGCATATATTGCTGTTGCTATTTTGGTTAAACTCGCAGGATACATTCTCTTATATCCATTCTTTTCAAATAATACTGCTCCCGTATCACTATCTAATAAGAATGCCGCCTCGCTTACTAGTTCTGGTTCCCCATTTTCTTTTGCTTGACTTATTGTAGGAAGACTCACTAGTAGTAATACGAAACAGATCGTGATGATTGTTTCTCTCATTTTCCCCCACCTATTATTTTTCTGTGTTTAAATACCATGACTATTGTACCAAATAAATTTAAATAATAAAGAACATCTATCATTTTGTCACAAAATTGAAATCCTTTTGTCTTTTAAACAATAAATATTGATCTATACGTAAAGGGTACTACTCACTTGTTAAGCCCCTTAGAATAGCTGTTGCATTTTTCTTGATCTTTTTACTGATTTCCATTAAGAGAAGGAATACTGCCATTAAAAATGGTAGGAGATAATAGCCGACACGATACAAAAATAGGACAATTAGCATCTGTTCTGACTCTACACCTAATGATTCAATCCCCCATAAAAATATTAATTCAAAAGAGCCCATTCCCCCTGGAATCATACTGATAATGCCTGTACAGGCAGCAACTAAAAATAACAAGAAGAAATCCCCGACAGAGACAGGAAGCGCAATTAGTTTTGCAATTAAAAATAAATAGGAAAACAAGAAAATCCATTCCATGAGCGACACACATATTAAACCAAGGATTTGTTCTCTTTCAAAAACAAAGTTATGTAATTTTACCTTCTGATAACTAACGACCAAAACAGGAAATATTAAGCCTACAACAATAATGCTAGCAAATATCCAAATATGTTCATCTATTAAATTTAATCTTTTACTATATAAGATAGCAATCCATGCCAAAATACTAATCCCTGTTAAATAAAATAAAGTTACAACAGCAATCCCTTTTAATAATTTCTTACGATCTGTTTCATATTGCTTGTAAAAAAAGTTTCGTAAAGCGATACCTATTAGTCCACCAAAACCAACTAAGTTAGAAATTGAATTGCTTATAAAAGAATATTTCCCTAATTCTACAAAGGGGATATCCTTCTTTAAATGCTTTGCAAGATAAAAATCGTAAAAAAACATTGGTAAGGTTGCCATGAACCCCCCTATCACAATATAAAACAAGCTCTGAATAGGGATTATCTGCAAGTATCCATATATAAGGTGTATATCTGTTGAAACAATCATATTCTTTATTTCTCGCACAACGATGATAAATAGGACAATTGGTAAGAGTATCTTAGCCATATTAATCCAGATTTTTTTCATACCGTTTGACATATTTACCACCTCTTACATGATGTTTGAATAATTCTATCCATTCTGACCTAGGATTAATCATATATTAAAAATATTAGTAAAGAAAAGGAAATTTTTAAAACTACTTTCTTTCTATCAATCGTTTATTTCTTATCAATAGTATGGTCAAAATGTAAATCACTATTCTATTAAAAGGAAAACTTCTCCTCTTCTCCAATTTTTACTGTATAAATTTTATACACCTTCACACTATTGTATAACAGTTTGATAAAATAACCAAAAAATTATATAACAGTTGTTTTCGATTTTTTTTACAACCCCTCCTTAACCATCTTTGCTTTTTCGTCTTAATCCCTTGATGTTATTGATGTTCACATTTATGCCACAGAATATTCGCAAGATGTACACATTTATTGTGATAGTTATCACATAAAATCTGTTATAGTTAAAACAGAAAGAAAAAAGCTTTCTGTTATATATTTTTATTAAATCATGAGGTGATTATAATGGAAAAAGTAGAAACAACTAATTATTGGGAAGGCTTTAAAAAAGGTTCTTGGCAAAAAGAAGTAAATGTTCGTGACTTCATCTTAAAAAACTTTAATCCGTATTTCGGAGATTCTACATTCTTATCTGGTCCAACATTAGAAACTACACAATTATGGGAACAAGTAATGGAATTAAGTAAATTAGAAAGAGAAAGAGGCGGTGTTTACGATTTAGATACTGATATCGTATCAACGATTACTTCTCACGGTCCTGGTTACTTAGATAAAGCAAAGGAAAAAGTTGTTGGTGTTCAGACAGATGAGCCTTTCAAACGTTCTTTCCAACCAAACGGTGGTATTAGAATGGCAGTTCAAGCTTGTGAATCTTATGGCTATAAAGCAGACGAAGAATTAGAAAAATTCTTTACCGAACACCGCAAAACTCACAATGCTGGAGTATTTGATGCCTATACTGATGAAATGAGATTAGCAAGAAAAGCTGCAATCATTACTGGTCTTCCAGATGCTTATGGCCGCGGAAGAATTATTGGTGACTATCGCCGTGTTGCACTATACGGAGTAGACTTCTTAATCAACGAAAAACAAAAAGATAAAAAAGCTACAAGCTCCGTTATGACAGAAGAAACTATCCGATTAAGAGAAGAACTTTCTGAACAAATTCGTGCATTAAACGAATTAAAAGAATTGGGAGCAAGCTACGGATTTGATTTATCAAAACCAGCAGCAAATGCTCAAGAAGCTTTCCAATGGGTATATCTTGGCTACCTTGCAGCAATTAAAGAACAAAACGGTGCAGCAATGAGCTTAGGACGTGTATCTACATTCTTAGATATTTATGTAGAAAGAGATTTGGAGAATGGCACCTTAACAGAAAAAGAAGCTCAAGAAATTGTCGATCACTTTATTATGAAGCTTCGTCTTGTAAAATTTGCTCGTACTCCTGACTATAACGAATTATTTAGTGGTGACCCAACATGGGTAACAGAATCTATTGGTGGTATGGCTAATGATGGAAGACCTTTAGTAACAAAGAACTCATTCCGCTTCCTTCATACATTAGACAATCTAGGACCTGCTCCAGAGCCAAACTTAACAGTTCTTTGGTCCACTCAGTTACCTGAAAACTTTAAAAAATTCTGTTCTCAAATGTCTATTCAAACGAGCGCTATCCAATATGAGAACGATGATATCATGAAACCTCAATGGGGAGATGATTACGGTATTGCGTGCTGTGTTTCCGCAATGGCAATCGGTAAGCAAATGCAGTTCTTCGGTGCACGTGCTAACCTTGCGAAATGTTTATTATATGCAATCAATGGTGGTAAAGACGAGAAATTTAAAATCCAAGTTGGTCCTAAATTTGCGCCAATAACTTCTGAATATCTAGACTACAAAGAAGTAAGTGAAAAATTCGATAATATGATGGAATGGTTAGCTGGACTATATATTAACACATTAAACGTTATCCATTATATGCATGACAAATACAGCTATGAAAGAATAGAAATGGCTCTTCACGACACAGAAATCCTTCGTACAATGGCTACAGGTATTGCAGGATTAAGCGTTGTAGCAGACTCATTAAGTGCAATTAAATATGCGAAAGTAAAAGTTATCAGAGACGAAAATGGTCTTGCTGTTGATTTTGAAACAGAAGGCGATTTCCCTAAATACGGAAACAATGATGATGCGGTTGATAGCATTGCGGTTGGTATTGTTGAAAGCTTTATGAAAAAATTACGTAAACATCAAACATATCGTAATTCTATGCATACTATGTCTATCTTAACAATCACTTCAAACGTTGTGTATGGTAAGAAAACTGGTAATACTCCAGATGGACGACGTGCAGGTGAACCATTTGCTCCAGGAGCTAACCCAATGCATGGACGTGATACAAAAGGAACTTTAGCTTCTCTATCTTCTGTAGCTAAATTACCTTACGATTACTCATTAGACGGAATTTCAAACACATTCTCTATTGTGCCGAAAGCATTAGGTAAAGAAGATGATATCCGTGTAAATAACTTAGTATCTATCCTTGATGGCTATGCAACAAAAGCGGGTCACCACTTAAATGTTAACGTATTTAACAGAGAAACATTATTAGATGCTATGGAACACCCAGAATTGTATCCACAATTAACTATCCGTGTATCTGGATATGCAGTAAACTTTATTAAATTAACACGTGAGCAACAACAAGACGTTATTAGTCGTACTTTCCACGAATCTATGTAATGTAAGTTTGGTCGAGGGATTATTCTTAATCCCTCTTCCCTACCTCTTACAGTATTACTTCGAAATTCCGTGGGTCTATTATAAGGAGGAATTAATCATGAACGGCAATATACATTCAATTGAAACATTTGGAACGGTAGATGGTCCTGGTATTCGCTATGTTGTGTTTACACAAGGCTGCTTACTTCGCTGCCAATTTTGTCATAACGCAGACACTTGGGAAATTGGTACTGGGAAACAAATGTCAGTTATGGACATTATGAATGATTTAAAAACATACCTTCCTTTTATCGAACCTTCTGGTGGAGGTATTACTGTAAGTGGCGGGGAGCCATTACTACAAATTCCATTTTTAATCGAGTTATTTAAAGAATGTAAAAAACTCGGTATTCACACAACCATTGACTCTTCTGGCGGTTGCTATTCTAAAGCTCCCTTATTTCAAGAACAGTTAGACGAATTAATGAAATATACCGATTTAGTTTTACTCGATTTAAAACATATCGACCGTAGAAAACATATTAAACTAACAGGAATGGGCAATGATCATATATTAGATTTCGCTAAATATTTATCAAACAAAAAAATACCTATCTGGGTAAGACATGTATTAGTACCAACGATTAATGATACGGAAGAAGACCTAACAAGATTAAGTGATTTTATTGCCACATTAGAAAACGTAGAAAAAATCGATATTCTTCCTTACCACAAATTAGGTGTCTATAAATGGGAAACACTAGGACTAGAATATCCGCTACAAGGAATTGAACCACCTACCCAAGAATCTGTTGAGTTCGCTACTACTATTCTGAATAGAAGCATGTAGATAAAGCTTATATAAAAGAGGTATGATTTCACTACATGAAACCATACCTCTTTATTATTCCTCTAATTAAACATCTCTGTTTCCATATGCAGGATAGGGCGGAAATGGTTGCTGCGGTCGGTTACCATGGCGTTTTTTTCCTATCTTAAATTCATATTCAAAGGATACAGGAATATTTAAAAAAACAAAATCAACATCAAATACTTTCATTATAGAATATGCTAAATTTAAGGACATGTTTATGCAAAGTTCTTATTTTGATAAAGAAATAATAGGATAATTAGCTTTTTATAAAAAAAGGAACCGAATAAATATTCGACTCCTCGTTTTTTCTATTATGCTTTCCACCATTCGTCAAACATAGAAACTGGAACTTGTCGTTTATGCTCTGTTACTAAATAGCGTGCTTCTATTTTTTCAGCAACGTCTGAACTAACTTCTTTTCCTTCTAAATAATCATCTAGTTGATCGTAAGTTATTCCAAGCTCTGTTTCATCAGCTTGTCCCGGTTTATTGTCTAATAAATCAGCTGTTGGAACTTTTAGATAAATTGCTTCTTCTGCATTTAATTCTTTTAATAGTTGCTTCCCTTGTCTTTTAGACAAGCCTGTTAAAGGTAGAATATCAGCACCACCATCACCATATTTTGTAAAGAAGCCTGTAACAGCTTCAGCTGCATGGTCCGTACCAATAACAAGTAGATTCTCCTGGCCGCCAATTGCATATTGAGCAATCATACGCATTCTAGCCTTTACATTTCCTTTATGATAATCGGATAATGATGTTTCACTCATTCCATCAAATACTTCTTTTACACCATCGACCGGCGTTTTTACATTAAATACATATTCTTTGTCCGCTTTGATAAATTCTAATGCACGTATCGCATCTACTTCATCTGCCTGAACTCCATATGGTAGTCTTACCGCAATAAAGGTTGCGTCATATCCTTCCTCACGTAATTGTTCCACTGCAAGTTGTGCTAATCTCCCAGCTAATGATGAATCTTGACCACCACTTATTCCTAAGACAAAGCCTTTCGCTTTCGCTTTTTTTGCATAATCCTTTAAAAACTGGACTCTTTTTTCAATTTCCTCTTTCGCATTAATTTCAGGTTGGACATTTAAATCCTTCATAATTTTTTGTTGTAAGCTACTCATGATTTTTCCTCCTTATTTTCGATTTTGAATAGTTACCTTTACTTTTTCTAAAAGATTCATTTTATTTTCCCAACATAATGGGCTTAAATCTACAGGGTATTCTTCTGGATTTAAAGAACGCTTATATTCATCCCATAGTATTTCTAAGCTTTGCTGTGAATACTTTTGAATCGCAAAGATATCAGGCGTATCATATACTAATTTTCCATTTATAAATATATCTTGGTGAATATCTACAGCTGTAAAATTCGTAACGAATTTACTGATATACGTATGGGTTGGATGGAACATCTTTAAACGCTCTTCCGTTTCTGGATGTTCCGATTCTAAACAAATATAATCCCCTTCTGACTTCCCATTTATATCGTTTATAATTCGATATACCCTTTTTAGCCCAGGTGTAGTCACTTTTTCTGGGTTGCCACTAATTTTTATCGTATCTTGCATCGTACCATCCTCGTCTTCTATCGAAACAAGTTTATAAACACCACCAAGAGCTGGTTGATCATATGCAGTAATTAATTTCGTGCCAATTCCCCAAATATCTATTTTTGCACCTTGTGCTTTTAAGTTAATGATTGTATATTCATCAAGATCATTACTTGCAACTATTTTTGCATCTGTAAAACCTGCTTCATCGAGCATTTTCCTTGCTTCTTTCGATAAGTAAGCAAGGTCTCCACTGTCTAAGCGAACACCGCGAAAATTAATGCTTTCTCCTAATTCTTTCGCCACTTTAATTGCAGTTGGCACACCAGAACGCAAAGTATCATAGGTGTCTACTAAAAACACACAGTCCTTATGTCTTCTTGCGTATTTGTGAAAAGCAATATACTCTTCATGATATGCCTGAATCATGGAATGGGCATGTGTTCCAGAAATAGGTATTCCAAATAGCTTCCCTGCTCTAACATTCGAAGTGGAACTAAAACCGCCAATAAAGGCAGCGCGTGTACCCCAGAGGGCTGCATCTAACTCATGGGCACGTCTGCTTCCAAACTCCATTGCTATTTCATCACCAATCACATTTTTAATTCTTGAAGCTTTAGTCGCAATCAATGTTTGGTAATTCACAATATTTAAAATAGCTGTTTCTACGATTTGTGCTTGCGCAAGAGGTGCTTCTATTCTCATTAATGGTTCATTTGCAAAAACAACTTCGCCTTCTTTAACTGAACGCAAGCTGCCAGTAAACTGTAAATCCTTTAAATAAGCAAGAAAATCCTCTTTAAACCCTTCTTGTCTTAAATAGTCAATATCATTTTCTGAAAAATGGAGACTCTCTAAATACTGAATAACTCTCTCCAGTCCTGCAAATACGGCATAGCCATTATGAAATGGTAATTTTCTAAAATAAACTTCAAAGACAGCATTCTTTTCTGCAATACCATCTTCCCAGTATGTTTCTGCCATATTAATTTGGTATAAATCGGTATGTAACATTAAACTGTCATCTTCATAATTAAAACTCATTATAATCCTCCTGCTACCCTTAAACGACTAAAGGATCCTTGCTCCTAGTACATTTTTAAAGTGCTCCAATGCCCACTGATGGCCAATTTCATTAAATGTTGCTACGGCATTTTCATATATATGGATATTATACCCATGATTATAAGCATCAACAGCAGTATGCAATACACAAATATCTGTACAAACGCCAACTAGATAGATATCTTTTATTGACCTTTCTTGCAATTTAATATGTAAGTCTGTGCCAGCAAAAGCACTGTATCTAGTCTTATCGATCCAATAAACATTGGTTAACTCTTTATTATTTTCATATGTTTTTTGAAGTGCTCCATACAACTCTCTTCCCTTGGTTCCAGCTATATTATGAGGTGGGAAAAGCTTAGATTCTGGATGATAATTATCATTTAATGTATGCAAATCAATGGCAAACACCGTATAATCTCCATTTTCGATAAAACGCTCTGTTATACTCACAATTTCTTTTTCTATCGCAATGCCAGGTATCCCACATGGTAAATTGCCCTCTACAAAGTCAAAAGTATAATCAATATTAATTAGAGCTTTCATTAAATCCCCCTTCATCTTCCACTTATGATAATAAAATAAGATGATTTCGCAAATTTTGTTTTATCTGAACAAATGGGAGTATATCTTATAATTGCTGATAGTTGATGCACTATTTAATAGTTACATCTATTACATCAAGTTCAGTAATAAACGAATTTATGAAACATCCGCGGTTTTATTTAAACTATCCTTTATTATACCATTCATTTTATTTTTTCCTATTGTAAATACTCAATTCTTCTGATTTTATCGAAAGGAAATCCTCCGCTTTTTATAAAATGGTAAATAATCACATTGTTTTTGTGTTACTAATAAATTGTCATAAATATTTCATAATCTCTTTAAAATTCTACTATAGTCCCAGTTGCAAATTGCTTTTCAACGGTGATTTCGATATAATTTTATTGTTCACTAATAATGAGGTGTATAAATGATTGATTTATTATTAGACTTTACATTTTTTCCTAGTTATCAAACGGTTTACTATACATTTTTAGTAGGTCTAGTACTGAAATACTTATGGGATTGGAATATAAAGACTACCATCCAACAGGAATTCTTTGCGACAGAACAGAAATTGTCGCTAGATGTTTCAATCACAACAATAAATATGAATGTTCAAAAATATAATACTCCTATTTTGCACTGGATTGTTAAAAATATCCGTAAAAGAATAGAGAGTTCTCACGATGATCCAGAAAAACCTAATTTCTCAATTGTTTTCTAATCATTAACTAACAATTTGGAGGAATTACATTGAAAAAAATATCTAGAAATACATTATTAATCATGCTTTTAAGTTTATCAACTATTTTATTAAGTGCTTGTTCTTCATCCACAACAGGAAATAATGATGGGTTTTTCCATAAAGTATTTGTAGAACCTTTCATAGCGATTATTCATGGGACTGCTGATGTCTTTGCTGGAAGCTATGGTCTTGCGATTATTCTTATCACATTAGTGATCCGCTTAGTCCTTATGCCATTAATGCTAAAGCAATATAAAAACCAACAGCATATGAAAGGAAAAATGGAACTTATTAAACCTGAAATGGATGCTATCCAGAAAAAAATCAAAAGCACAAAAGATCAAAAAGAGCAGCAAAAACTACAAATGGAAATGATGGATTTATACAAGAAGAATAATATTAATCCCTTAAATATCGGTTGTTTGCCTATGCTGATTCAAATGCCAATTTTAATGGGTTTCTATTATGCAATCCGCGGTTCTCATGAAATAGCTAGCCATTCTTTCTTATGGTTTAATTTAGGTCAATCTGACCTTATTTTAACTGCATTAGCAGGAATTGTTTATTATCTGCAGTTTAGAGTTTCTCAAAGTACTATGACACAAGAACAAAAAAAGCAAATGCGCATAATGGGATTACTATCTCCTGTCATGATCGTTATGGTTTCTTTAAATGCACCTGCAGCTTTACCGCTCTATTGGACTGTCGGCGGTATCTTTCTAACCTTTCAATCCTTGTTAGGGAGAAAGCTATATCCTCCACAACCCATTAACGCAAAAGTAGTTACAGAGAAATAATGATAAAGGACAAATTTTACTGAAAGCTATTCTAGTAAAATTTGTCCTTTTTCTTTCTTCCTATTTGAAAGACTTATTTATAAGATTAAAGCAAGTTTCCAACCTGCTAGACAAAATAAAATCCCTCCAAAAAAGGTTCCTAAAGAATAAAGGAAAAAAGCTCCATTTTTCTTTTCTCTCATTAATGTTACAGCTTCAACTGCTAATGTTGAAAAGGTTGTATATGCTCCCAAAAAACCAACTGCCATAATAAAATATATACTTGTATATACCTTCAATCCCACTAGTAATCCTAATAGGAACGATCCACTAATATTTACAATCATTGTTGGAATAGGGATACTTGACTGTATTCTTTTTTTCAATTCATTAATAAGTGCAAATCGACTGATGGCACCAAGAAATGCCCCCAACCCGATTAATAGAAGGTTATTAAGCATTTGATCGACTCCACTTTCTTTCTCCCAATTTTAATCCTATAACTGCAAACATAAATCCGAATACAGCACTACCAGCTACGTAAAATGTTGCAAGTAAATAATTCCCTACAGCTACTAACTGTACAGCATCCATGCTAAGTGTGGATAAAGTTGTAAAAGAACCAATCATTCCTGTTCCAATCGCTGTTGCATATACTGATTTAATCTTTTGTTTTTTGATAATTGCACTGGTGAACCATCCTAAAACAAAAGAACCAATAGTATTTATCACCATTGTCTGAAAGGGAAATTCATACGGAAAAGGAACTTGGCCAACTACATATCTTAATATACTTCCAATTACTCCACCAAGCCCAACATAAAAATAACTCATGATTTATTCATCCTCTTGACTATTATATAAATTATAAAAAGGGTTGTAATGAAAAACAAAAAAGATGTCTCTAAAATGCTATTCGTTATGTTTAAGGAGAGGGATTCTATTAGCGAATTGGTCCTCCTATTCATAACTGAATTGCTCATTTAAGACATCTAATCTTCTTATATTGTTTGAAAGTAATCCTTGTAAAATCCGCCGACTTTACCGGTATTATCAACTACAAAGTAAAATTCCTCTGTTTCGTTTTTCACTTCATATTCTTTTCCAACAGTTAACACTCTATTAACAATGTATTTGCTTGCATCGGTATGTATACATTTTACTCTTTTAATGGTTTGTTTATTTTCCCAATTTTGATGTATCATTTCTTTGCTCCTTTCATTCTAGTACTATCCTAGTATAAAGGGAAACCGATACATAGTGCAACATGTTCTCATTATGAAACTAAATTCTCTTTTTCCTTTACCATCCACTTAATCTTATTTCTTTCAAAAGTAAACCATTTTCCTGTATATGCTTGTAAAAAAGTCACATAGCAAACGCCATTTATCCAATCTAAGCGTTTGAAATCCATTGCATAATAGGATGTATGATCATACTTGATAACATATAAATTATTATGTTCTTGAATATACATATTATGACCTTCTTTCTATGATGTCGATAATAATCTATACCACAGAAGGAGTATCCATTAAACCAAAAGAGTTATTATGTTAGAAACATTTTTTTGACTGTTTGTTTCTATATGCTCGCCAACTTTCCTCTGTTATTTCTTGTTGCAGCATTTCTTCTTGATTACAGACATATACAAATGCTTGCCAAGTTTCATTGTCCCTATATACTGTCACTTCTTTCCGTACATAGAGATTATCCTTTCCTTCAGGCTCATAATCTTCAAATGCATCAAGTATAGATACTTCTTCTACTGGGACTTCGTATAATTCTCCAAATACTTTTTTATGATTATCTATGATTAAAAAAGGATATTCTAAGCTAGCATCATATAATCTCCCGTAAATCCAAACGTCTTCAGCAACACATGTATAATTTGTCATCATAAAATAATTCACTTCATTCTTTAACAAGGAGCCATATACAAAAACTAGTACGGTGTCATTGTCTTTCATAATCTACTCCTTTCTTTTTAAAAGTTTAGAGGAAAAATTATTCAAGTATAAAAAGAATACAGGTGGTTTCCATGTGAAAACCACCTGTATCTATTTAAATCATTACTTATGCTTCAAATAATAAAGATTCTGGATCCTCTAGTAATGCTTTAATTCTAGCTAGGAAGGTAACGGCTTCTTTCCCATCGATAATTCGATGATCGTAGGAAAGCGCAAGATACATCATTGGACGATTTTCCATTCTTTCTGCATCAATTGCGACAGGGCGTAATTGAATTTTATGCATTCCGAGTATTCCAACCTGTGGCCCATTAAGAATTGGAGTAGATAACAAGGAGCCGAACACACCACCGTTAGTAATGGTAAATGTACCACCTTGCAAATCGCTCAAGGAAAGTTTATTATTTCTAGCTTTACTAGCAAAACCTAAAATTTCCCCTTCAATTTCTGCGAAGTTTTTTCGGTCCGCATCTCTTAATACAGGTACAACAAGTCCTTCGTCTGTTGAAACGGCAATACCAATATCATAATATTTTTTCAATACGATTTGATCGCCTTGAATTTCTGCATTTAGTAGCGGCGCTTTCTTTAAAGCAGCTACGACAGCTTTTGTAAAGAAAGACATAAATCCGAGCTTCACATCATTCTCTTTTTGGAACGTATCTTTCCGACGATTTCTAAGTGCCATAATATTTGTCATATCTACTTCATTAAAAGTAGTCAGCATTGCTGTATTTTGTTTTACTTCTAATAGGCGATTAGCAATAGTTTGTCTTCTTCTTGTCATTCTAACTCTTTCTACTCGGTTATCCATTTCAGCGGCAGGAGTGGATGTAGCTGCTTTGGGAGCTTGTGATGGCTGAGCTGCTGGAACTTCAACTTGCTTTTGCTCAAATGCTGCTACATCTTGTGCTCTAACTCTTCCTAACGGATCATTTGTTTTTACTGCAGCTAAATCAATTCCTCGCTCACGTGCCAATTTGCGAGCTGCTGGAGAAGCAATCGGAAGTTGTTTCGTACCCGATAAATCTTCTTGTACCTTAGGCTGTTCTGCTTGTGGAGCTTCTGTTATTTCCTCTGCAACTTGCTTTTCTTCTACTACTTCTACTGCTTTTGGTTGTTCAGCTGCTGCCCCTTGTGCATTTACAATCGCAATTGTTTCCCCAACTTGGACAGTGTCTCCTTCACTTGCTTTTAATTCTTGAATAATGCCACTTTCTTCCGAAATAATTTCCACATTTACTTTATCTGTTTCTAGTTCAACAATATAATCTCCCTTTTCTACGTACTCCCCTGTTTTCTTCAACCATTGTGCTACTGTTCCCTCTGTAATGGATTCAGCTAATTCTGGTACCTTAATCTCTGCCATTTTATTTTTCCCCCTCAATTCATTCCATTGTCAATGCTTCATTTACAATTCTTGCTTGATCTTTACGATGAACATTTGGATCCCCTTCAGCAGGACTTGATCTTCTTCTTCTACCAACATATTGCAAGGAAACAGAATTTGGAATCAGCTTTCTAATTCTTGGTTCCATAAAGCTCCATGCCCCCATATTTTTTGGTTCCTCTTGCACCCATACAATTTCTTTTAAATGAGGAAAACGCTGAATAATTTCTGCTAGTCTTTCTTCCGGGAATGGGTAAATTTCTTCTACTCTTGCAAGATGAATGGCATTCGCGTTTTCAAGATTCTGATATGCTTTATATAAATCAATGGAAACTTTCCCTGTTGACAGAACTAATCGAGTAACAGCTTTTTGATTTTCCAATCCATCCTCTACTTCCAAAATAGATTGGAAAGCTCCATCACTGAATTCTAAACTATTTGAAGCAACATCTGGATTACGCAACAAGCTTTTTGGTGTCATAATAACTAGTGGGCGAACTTCTTCTTTTTTTAGAATAGCTGCCTGTCTTCTTAAAATATGAAAATATTGAGCTGATGATGATAAATTTGCCACTGTCCAGTTGTTTTCTGCTGCTAAAATTAGGAATCTTTCTAGTCTTGCACTGGAATGCTCTGGACCCTGCCCTTCATATCCATGTGGCAAAAGCATAACTAGACCGGATTTTTGTCCCCATTTCGCTCTGCCTGCTGCAATAAATTGGTCAAACATTACTTGAGCCGCATTTGCAAAGTCGCCAAATTGTGCTTCCCATAACACAAGCGTTTCTGGTGCATGAACATTGTAACCGTACTCAAATCCTAAGACGGAACCTTCTGACAATGGACTATTATGAACAGCGAACGATGCCTTTGCAGTTGATAAGGTATGTAATGGTGAATACTGCTCTCCTGTCTGATAGTCATGTAGGATAATATTACGATGAGCGAAAGTACCACGTTCCGAATCTTGACCAGATAAACGAATAGGTGTCCCATCCTCCAAAATCGTAGCAAATGCTAATGTTTCTGCTAAAGACCAATCAATTTTGCCATTTCCCTCTAACGCATCATTTCTTCGTTTTAATACTTTTCCTAATTTATCAAAAATTTGAAATGGAGGAGGATAAGAAAGCAATTCATTATTAATATGTTTCAGTTGTTCAATCGAAACAGCTGTGTTTATTTGTGGTAATTGTCGTTCCACTGAATTAGGTGGATTTGTAATGATTGGATCCTCATGCTGTTTCGGCACTCGTTCATGTGCTTCTTTTAATTTTCCAATCACTTCATCCTTGATAGCTTGAACTTCCGTTTCTTGCATAATATTTTCTGTGACTAGTTTTTCACCATACAGCTTTGTAATAGTAGGATGTTCATGGATTAACTTGTACATTAATGGATTTGTTGTCATTGGTTCATCCATTTCATTATGCCCGTATCTTCTATAGCCAATTAAATCGATTAAGAAATCCTTTTTAAATTTTGCTCTATATTCACATGCGAGCTTCGCAGCTTTAATACAAGCCTCTGGATCATCTGCATTGACATGAATAATCGGTATTTCGAACCCTTTTGCTAAATCACTTGCATAGCGAGTAGATCTAGAATCACTCGATTCGGTCGTAAAGCCAATGGTATTATTGGCAATGATATGAATGGTACCTCCAGTTCGATATCCCTTTAATCCTGTAAGATTTAATGTCTCAGAAACAATCCCTTGCCCTGGAAATGCTGCATCCCCATGAATTAAGATAGCTAAAGATTTGTTTGAATCTTCTTCTGGAAATCCTGGTTTCGTTCTATCATCCTGTGAAGCACGTGTGAAGCCCTCTACAACTGCACCAACAAACTCGAGATGACTCGGATTATTAGCAAGTGTTAAACGGACATTCGACACATTATTCGCTTTAATTTGGCGATCTAAGCCTAAATGATACTTAACATCTCCTGTCCATCCAAAACTGATTCCGATGGATCCTTCAGAAGGAACTAATTGCTTATTTGGAGCATGCTGAAATTCAGAAAAAATCATTTCATATGGCTTTTCTAAAACATGTGCCAAAACATTTAATCGACCTCTGTGTGCCATTCCTATATTAATATTTTGTGCTCCATTGATCACTGATTCCGAAATAATCTCATCAATCAACGGTACCATTACATCAAGACCTTCAATAGAAAATCTTTTTTGCCCGACATACGTTCTATGTAAAAAACTCTCAAATTCCTCTACTTCAATTACTCTTTTTAGTAATTTCTTTTTTAATTCCTTATGACAAGCAGGCTTTAGACTTCCAGACTCCACTTTTGCCTGCAGCCAATTCTTTTCTTTAATATCATTAACATGATAGTATTCAAACGCAATCGTCTTCATATAAATATCTTTTAAATACTGAACAGCCTCAAAACCATTAACTACATGCTTTGGTGCGTCTGGACAAATTAAAGAGGCTGGAATTTTCACTAAATCTTCTTTTGTAAGATTAAAGCGCGATAGTTCAAATAAATCATATTCTCTTTTATGGTCCTTTAAAGGGTAGATATTTGCGGCTAAATGTCCATAAGCCCTTATCTTATTTACTAATGTAACCGCTGCAATAATTTTCTCAACTTGAACCTCGGATTGTAAAGATAAATGATTTGTGCTAGTTTGTTCTTGATGATCAATCGGGGGACCCCATTGATCGAAGTGCTTTTTCATTTCTTCATCAACTGAATTCGGATCTTGAACATATTGCTCATAAAGCTCCATTACAAGCCCTAAATTGGGCCCGTAAAACTTTGGTTGGTATGAGACTGTACCACCAGATGGCTTCTCCATGAAAATTTCCCTCCACCACTTTTAATATCATTTTTATCTTCCCTTTGTTATTGCACAATACACCTTTTATTAAAAAAACTTTTTTTAAAACGTTTACATTACTATTCTATCATGGTTTAATTACAGCTTCAAAAGTTTTACACATTTTTATAGTAAAAAAATTAAAAATATTTTTTGCCGCTCCTATCTTGGCAAAAAAAACAATCTTACTAGTAATCTTATGCGGCTTTCATCATTACATGACAAAGGAAAAAAGGAAGTTCAAACCACGTATTTTACACGGTAGAACTTCCTTTTCTTCTATATATGAAATCGAACCATGACTTTTGTCCCTTGTCCAACTTTACTTTTAATCGTTATCGTTCCTTTATACAATTCTACAATTTTCTTAGCTATAGCCAATCCAAGACCTGTTCCGCCCTGCTCTCTGCTTCGGGCTTTATCTACACGATAAAACCGATCAAATACTTTATCAATGTCTTCTTTCGGAATACCAATTCCTTGATCACTAATCTCTAGAAGAAAATGGTGGTCTGTTTCATACGTATGAAGAAAAATATTTTTTTCTCGAAAAGAATATTTCACCGCATTATCCATTAAAATAGTAATGATTTGCTGTAAATGCTGTTCAGACACCTTATAAAGATGAAGGGAATCAAGCTTCATTTGAAAGGTAAAATCCTGATGGAGCATTGCAAAATCACGGATTGTGTGTTCTAAAACCAACTTTACTCTTTCCGGCGTTAAATCGGATTCTCCTCTATTTTGTTCTAATCTCGATAAGTCTAATAAGCTGATGATCAATTTTTTTAATCTAGTTACTTCCTCGGTAGATGCCTCAAGGGACTCTTCTAAAATGTCCTTATTATTTTTTCCCCATCTATTTAGCATAGAAAGATGTCCCTCTAGCACAGAAACAGGTGTTCTCAGCTCATGGGAAGCGTCTTCAATAAATTGTTTTTGTTGCTGAAAGGACTGTTCAATCACATCCATCATCTCATTAAAAATAATCGTTAAATCGGATATTTCATCTTTTTGACGATAAACAGGCATTCTTTCTTTAAAGCCAGTATTCTTAATTTTTTTCATGGTTTTTGTCATGGAGTTGACAGGTCTTAATAATAAATAGGAAATAAAGTACCCAATAAGTCCACTTATTAATAACGCAGCAATTGTAAACAACATCATGGCAAAACGTAAATGTTCACGAACCTTATCTAATGATTGCAGAGATCTTATGATTTCAACTCTTCCTTTAAATGATGGCAGCTTTAATTCCTTACTGTATACTATTGAGTTCTGCTCACCAATAGAAATATAATGAAATTGCTCATCATTGTATATCTGATTAGGTTCAATGATGGGGAAATCACCATTCATATCAGAAAGGATGGCATGTCCATCATCATCCAATACACGAATAAGCTGATTGTTATTATTTAATTTCTCCAATAAAGCAATATTATCTGTCAGTTCTTCTTCTGTAAGATCTCTTTCCTTTATATTCAGCTGTTGGACGACTTGCTCCATCGCTTGCTTCATATCTGTTTCTTCCTGATTTAATAACCAAGAAGAAACAGTATGGAACTCAAAAAAAGAAAAAATAGAATAAGTTAAAAAAATGCTAACAGATAATGCTAGTGTTAATTTCCACTTCCAAGGTAAAAGAGACACTTTTTTTATAAATTTCATCTCATCACATATCCTATTCCTCTGACCGTTTCTATATATACTTCTTGTCCAGATGGATCAAGCTTATTTCTTAAATATCTTACATATACATCAATCACATTTGTTTCTACTTCTGATTCATATCCCCATATCTTTTCTAATAATTTATCTCTAGATAAAACGATATTTATATTGGTCATAAACATATAAAGTAAATCATACTCTCTTTTCGTTAAGGATAGAAGTGCTTCGCCTTTTTTGGCAATATGCGACTCCACCTCAAGCGTAATGTCTTTGTATGTTAGCTTTGTCACTACTTTATTGGAAGAATTACTTTGTGGATCAATTCTGCGAAACAACGCACGGAGTCTTGCAAGTAGCTCTTCAATAGCAAATGGTTTAATTAAATAATCGTCTGCGCCACTATCTAATCCAGATACTCTATCTAGAACACTATCTCGTGCAGTTATCATTAATATAGGGGTGTTTTTTGTTTGGCGGAGTCTTCTGCATACCTCAATTCCATTTAATTCTGGCAGCATAAGATCTAATAAAATGATATCCCAATCTTCCTCTAATGCCTTTTGAAGACCGCTTCTACCATCTGAACAAACCTCTGTTTTGTAACCTTCATACGTTAATTCTAATTCAATAAATCTCGAAAGATTTTTTTCGTCTTCAATTATCAAAATTTTTTTCATCATACCACGCTCTCTATATGTACATAGGTATCGTTATAAGCGTAATGTTGAAATTTGGGAGAAAAAAATTTCAACAAAACAGCTTTAACTTACCTAAAGATATCGTTATTTTATCATGTTAGAAGCTTGATATACAAAAATTGTTTACGACATTTAATTTTCTTTTGAAAACATAGAATCCATAATTGCGTGCGCTATTTCAACAAATTGAAAGCCAAATAAAGACGCAGCAGTTATGGAACTAAATACGATCATTGCGATGCGAAGAAAATTCATGTTTCATCTCTCCTTTTAATGAAATTTTTGCTTAAGGCAATAAGGATATTTCCTATTTACCCATTGCAATGGGATAATTAAGCAACTATATTACTTCTGTTGATAATATAAACATATTTTTCAATGTACTTAAGTGAATAAAACAAATGGTATACCTCTTTTTGTAAAAAGGCATGAAAGAAACATTAAAATTTGATGAGAAGAAAAAATCAGGCATAAAATTTTAGAAATTTAGCCATTATAAAGAAAGTATTATTCGTTCTTTAGAATAATTGGGAAAAAATAGCATAAGAAAATAGGTTTTTTTTAAACTCGTATGTCTATTGTTTTAATTTATTATTTAAGATGAAAGTATTATTAGGAAGTTTAGGAGGTTTCACAATGAATATTGGACGTGCGATTGAAATTATGAATGCGGCGGATATTGTGGATGTTAGTTATCAGGGAGAAAAGATAATCATTCAAAACGTTGATGAGAAAACGAAAAAAGCAAGAATATATACGAAAGCCAATCCTGATAATGAATTAGATGTAGATGTATATCAGCTTATTGAAGAAATATAACTTTATTTTCCGCTTATTTAAAATAAGAAGAATAAAGATTCTTTTCAGAAATAAAAAATAATTGTTGCTAACTTTTAAAATATATAGTAAATTAAGAAACAATTACATAAGTAATTCTTATCAAGAGAGGTAGAGGGAATGGCCCGAAGAAACCTCAGCAACCTTCAGTACCCTACAAAATACTGAAAAGGTGCTAATTCCATCAAGCATAATGGCTTGAAAGATAAGAAGAAGGACCAATAAATAATCAAAGTCTTCTTCTTATAAACGAAGGAGACTTTTTTATGGATTTTTTCTTCTATTCTTTCTTGGTACGTACTTATTACATAAAAAATCCACATAAAAGAATAGGAGAGTTATAGAATGTATAATTTAGAAACGAAGTTAGCACAAATTGGAAATCGCAGTGAAACAACAACGGGTGCGGTAAATCCACCTGTCTATTTTTCCACCGCTTATCGTCATGCCGGTATTGGAGAGTCAACTGGCTACGATTATACTCGTACTGGAAATCCAACTAGAGAAATTTTAGAAAGAGCGATTGCTGATTTAGAAGAAGGAGATCAAGGATTCGCTTGTAGTTCAGGAATGGCTGCCATTCAAACAATCCTTTCTCTTTTCCAAAGTGGTGATGAGTGGATTATTTCCAAAGATTTATATGGAGGAACATACAGACTGCTAGAACAAGGCTATAAAAAATGGGGTCTGCGATGTACTTACGTCAATACCTCAGATACAAATGCCCTGCGTGCGGCAATATCCCCTAATACAAAAGCGATCTTCCTTGAAACTCCTACTAATCCTTTAATGGAGCAAACGGATATTTCTGAAGTTGCTTCCATTGCAAAAGAAAACGATATTTTACTTATTGTAGATAATACTTTTTATACTCCTATTATCCAACAGCCGATTCGCTTAGGAGCTGATATCGTCATCCATAGTGCGACAAAGTATTTGGGCGGTCATAACGATGTCCTTGCAGGTCTTATTGTAGCTAAAGGAGAAGCACTTTGTAAGGAGCTTTTTTTACATCATAATTCCGCTGGTGCTGTTTTAAGTCCCTTTGATTCTTGGTTATTAATGAGAGGAATGAAAACATTAGCGTTAAGAATGGAGAAACATGAAGAAAATGCAAAAACACTCTCTTCCTTCCTTCAAGAACACGAAGCTGTTGTAGATGTTCTCTATCCTGGTCGAGGTGGAATGATCTCATTTAGAATTCAAAACGAATCTTGGGTAAATCCATTTCTGCAAAATTTAACTCTCATCTCTTTTGCAGAAAGTTTAGGTGGTGTGGAAAGCTTTATTACCTATCCAGCTACACAAACCCATGCTGATATTCCATTAGAAGTAAGATTAGAAACAGGTGTTGATAACCAGCTATTGCGTTTTTCTGTAGGTATTGAAAATGTAAATGACTTAATAAAAGATTTGGATAAAGCATTTTCCATTGCAAAGGGAATTGCCAAGGAGGTAACAATATGAGCACACCATATACATTTGAAACGAAACTACTTCATAATAAGCATAAATTCGATCCAGAAACAGGAGCCGTTAGCGTGCCAATTCAGCACGCTTCTACCTTCCATCAAAAGGATATAGATGAATTTGGCAAATATGATTATAGCAGAAGTTTGAACCCAACAAGGGAAGCCCTAGAAGAAGTCGTAGCAGAATTAGAGGATGGTACACATGGATTTGCCTTTTCCTCTGGAATGGCTGCTATTTCAACTGCCTTCCTCTTATTATCACAAGGTGACCATGTTGTGATTTCGGAAGATGTTTATGGCGGTACTTATCGTATGGTTACAACTGTGTTAAATCGCTTTGGCATAGACCATACCTTTGTTGATATGACAAATTTAGAAGCTGTTGAAGCAGCGGTTTTACCAAATACAAAAGTTTTCTATGTAGAAACTCCTTCTAATCCGTTGTTAAAGGTTACAGATATTGAGGCAATTAGCCTTCTAGCAAAAAAGTACAATGCGTGGACATTCGTTGATAATACCTTTTTAACACCAGCCCTACAAAAGCCATTAACACTTGGAGCTGATGTCGTCTTACATAGTGCAACTAAATTCTTGTCTGGACATAGTGATGTTATTGCCGGCGTTGCAGTTGTAAAGGATCCATCCCTTGCCAAACAAATTGGCTATTTGCAAAATTCCTTTGGTGCTGTTCTTGGTGTACAGGATTGCTGGTTACTGCTTAGAGGAATCAAGACTTTACATGTCCGCATGAAGCATTCAAGTGATGGTGCTCGAATTATTGCAGAGCATTTACGAAATCATCCTTTAATCAAAAAAGTACATTATCCTGGATTTGAAGACCATCCACAATATGCCATCCAGCGAAAACAAGCGTCAAATCCAGGTGCTGTATTTTCCTTTGAGTTACATTCAGAAGAAGCAATGCGGACATTTGTTGAAAATGTGAAACTACCGGTTTTTGCTGTAAGTCTCGGTGCAGTCGAATCAATTCTTTCGTATCCTGCAAAAATGTCTCACGCGGCAATGGATCCTGCTGCTCGGGCAGAACGTGGAATTACAGATGCTCTTCTTCGCCTTTCCGTTGGACTAGAAAATCCTCAAGACTTAATCAATGACTTTGAGGCTGCATTGAAAAAAACAGCGGAGCTACATTATATTTAATGGAGGAATATTATGAGTTTTCTTGATCGACTAAAAAGCGAAATTTTAATAGCGGACGGTGCTATGGGTACTCTCCTCTATTCTTACGGAAAGGATACTTGCTTCGAAGCATTAAATATTTCTCATCGAGAACAAATTGAACAGGTTCATCAAGCATATATCCATGCAGGTGCAGATATTATTCAAACAAATTCATATGCTGCCAACTATTTAAAGTTACAAAGATATGGGCTTGAGGATAGCGTAAAGGAAATAAACAGTACTGCCGTTAAAATTGCCAAACAATCTTCAAAAGATAAGAATGTGAGTGTTTTAGGCACAATTGGCGGAAATAGAGGAATGAAGCCTCAAGCCATTAGCTTAGAAGAATTAAAGCGAAGTTTTCGAGAACAGCTTTATTGTTTACTTCTAGAAGGTGTCGATGGTATTCTCTTAGAAACATTTTATGATATGGAAGAATTAGAAACAGTATTACAAATTACAAAAAAAGAAACAGACCTTCCAGTCATAGCGCAGGTCTCCATACATGAAATCGGCGTGTTGCAAAATCAGTCGCCACTAAAGAATGCCTTTGAGAGATTAGAAGGTTTAGGAGCAGATGTCATTGGGCTAAATTGCAGATTGGGCCCACACCATATGATTGCATCACTCGAGCAGATTCCACTGCCAAAGGATGCCTATTTATCAGCATATCCAAATGCTAGTTTACCAACTTATATTGACGGAAAATTCGAATATAAGGACAATGCGGAATATTTCAGAAAATCAGCTGAAGAGTTCCGTAAACAAGGGGTTCGGCTATTGGGAGGATGTTGTGGAACAACACCTGAACATATAAAAAACTTCGCGGAAGTATTGAAAAATGCTTCCCCTATTACAGATAAACCTGTTACATCTAACAAAGCTATGGTAGATTCTATTGTCCTTCACTCCCCTCCCCCACGGGAATTCACACCCTTGGAGGAAATTGTAAAGGAAAGAGCTTCGGTCATTGTAGAATTAGATCCGCCAAGAAAATTAGATACAACACGTTTTTTTGAAGGAGCAAAAAAATTAAAAGAAGAAGGCATTGACGCCATTACGCTTGCAGACAATAGTTTAGCATCTGCTCGTATTTCCAATACAGCAATCGGTACATTAGTAAAGCAGAATATTGGCCTACGTCCCCTTATTCACATTGCTTGCCGGGATCGGAATATGATTGGATTGCAGTCTCATTTAATGGGATTACATACACTTGGCCTTCATGATGTCTTAGCAATTACAGGCGATCCTGCAAGAGTTGGCGATTTTCCAGGTGCTTCTTCCGTTTATGATATGACATCTTTTGATTTAATTTCGATGATCAAGCAGTTAAATGAAGGTCTCTCATTCTCTGGAAAAAACTTAGGACAAAAGACAGCTTTTTCTGTCTCTGCGGCATTTAATCCAAATGTTCGCCAAGTGGATAAGGCTGTTAAAAGACTCGAGAAGAAAATTGCCTGCGGAGCTGATTATATTATTACACAGCCAATTTATTCAGAAGAAAAAATAGTTGAGTTATATGAAGCTACTAAACATATTGATATACCAATTTATATCGGCTTAATGCCTTTGACGAGCAGCAATAATGCCGAATTTCTTCACAATGAAGTACCTGGTATAAAAATAGAGGATTCGATTCGTCAGGCAATGGCAAATTTAAAAGACAATCCAGAAAAAGCAACACAAGAAGGTTTAACTATTACAAAGTCGCTAATTGATACTGCATCCACCTTCTTTAACGGTATCTATTTAATAACGCCTTTTTTACGATATGAGCTTTCAGTCGAATTGGCTCGCTATACTAAGTTACGAACTGCTGCAACTAGGAGGAAATGTGATGCAACAAATATCATTAGCTGACAAACTCAAACAAAAAATCATGATTATGGACGGCGCAATGGGCACAATGCTCCAACAAGAGGATTTAACAGCTTCCGATTTTGGTGGCGAGGAATTAGAAGGTTGTAATGAAAATCTAACATTAACAAGACCAGAAATCATTTCCAAAATTCATGAAGCATATCTTGAGGCTGGCGCTGATATTATTGAAACAAATACATTTGGCGCAACTAAACTTGTCCTAGATGAATATCATCTAGGACATCTTGCTTACAAACTGAACATAACTGCAGCAAAACTCGCCAAAGATGCTGCTTTGAAATATTCAACTCCCGATTGGCCGAGGTTTGTCGCAGGTGCAATGGGACCTACAACCAAAACATTAAGTGTTACTGGTGGCACTACATTTGATGAGCTTATCGCATCATATGAAGAACAAGCAACTGGTCTTATTGATGGAGGCGTAGATATTCTCCTCCTAGAAACAAGTCAGGATATGTTAAATGTAAAAGCTGGCTTTCTCGGAATTAAGCAGGCCTTTTCAAAGACAGGAAAAGAACTACCGTTAATGATCTCAGGCACAATTGAACCAATGGGAACCACCCTAGCTGGCCAGTCTATCGAAGCTTTTTACATTTCTGTTGAACATATGAATCCAATTGCAATCGGATTAAATTGTGCGACAGGGCCGGAGTTTATGCAGGATCATATCCGCTCTCTTTCTGGTCTTTCAAAGTATGCCGTAAGCTGCTATCCTAATGCCGGCTTACCGGATGAAGAAGGACATTATCATGAAACAGCATCCTCTCTTGCGAATAAATTAAGCGGTTTTGCAAAAGAAGGCTGGCTAAACATCGTCGGTGGTTGCTGTGGGACAACGCCAGAGCATATTCGAGCAATATCGGAAAAAATGAAGGAGATTTCCCCTCGGAAAGTAGCGGAAACAAACTATCATATGGTTTCTGGAATTGAGCCATTCATTTATGATGACCCTACATTAAGACCGATAATGGTTGGAGAACGTACAAATGTCATCGGTTCCCGGAAATTTAAGCGGTTAATAAATGAAGCGAAATTTGAAGAAGCATCAGAAATTGCAAGAGCCCAAGTTAAGGGCGGAGCACATGTTATCGATATATGTTTAGCAGATCCTGATAGAGATGAACTGGAGGATATGGAGCTTTTTATGAAAGAGGTTGTAAAAAAAGTGAAGGTGCCTCTTGTCATCGACTCAACTGATGAAAAAGTAATTGAAAAAGCCCTCTCCTATTCACAAGGTAAGGCAATTATTAATAGTATTAACCTAGAAGATGGGGAAGAAAGATTTCAAGCCATTGCCCCTCTCATCCACAAATATGGTGCCTCTGTTGTTGTAGGAACAATCGATGAAGATGGAATGGGAGTAACAGTGGAAAAAAAGTTAGAAGTAGCAAAACGCTCTTATGAATTATTAACGAACAAATATAAGATAAATGGCCAGGATATTATTTTTGACCCCCTTGTTTTCCCTGTAGGTACTGGCGATGAACAATATATTGGTTCTGCTAAAGCTACTGTAGAAGGAATCAAACAAATTAAAGAAGCTTGTCCAGATGTTCAAACGATTCTTGGAATAAGCAATGTTTCCTTTGGTCTCCCTCCTGTTGGCCGAGAAATACTAAATAGCGTCTTTCTTTATCACTGTACGCAAGCTGGTCTAGATTACGCCATCGTCAATACGGAAAAGCTAGAAAGATTCGCGTCCATTAGTAAAGAAGAAATTGAGTTAGCTGAAAAGCTATTATTTGAAACAACAGATGAAACATTAGCAGTTTTTACCGATTTCTATCGGGATAAGAAAAAAGAAAAGGTTAATTCACTAGAACATTTAACATTAGATGAACGATTGGCTTATTATGTCGTGGAAGGAACAAAGGAAGGTTTACTAGATGATTTGGCAATTGCGCTAAACAACTATAGTGCACCATTAGATATTATTAATGGACCGCTAATGAACGGAATGAAAGAAGTCGGTCGCTTGTTTAATGATAATCAGTTAATTGTGGCAGAAGTTCTCCAAAGTGCAGAAGTAATGAAAGCATCTGTTTCTTTTTTAGAAGGCTATATGGACAAAAACGTTTCAACCTCAACGAAAGGTAAAGTTATCTTAGCCACCGTAAAAGGAGATGTTCACGATATTGGGAAAAATCTTGTCGATATTATTCTCTCAAATAACGGCTATGATGTCATTGATCTAGGTATAAAAGTTCCACCAGCAGAGTTAGTTTCTGCAATTAAAAAGGAAAAGCCAAACATTGTTGGTTTATCTGGTCTCCTTGTAAAATCAGCCCAGCAGATGGTTTTAACAGCAGCCGATATGAAACAAGCAGGAATAGATATCCCTATATTAGTCGGCGGGGCTGCTTTATCAAGAAAATTTACTGATACGAAAATTACAAGGGAATATGATGGATTAGTACTTTATGCAAAAGATGCCATGAATGGACTCTCACTTGCAAATCAACTTACAAATAATGAAGAAGTGCTTTTACTTAAAGAAGAACATAACAGAAAAAAACAAGCACTTTTAACAAAGCCAATCAAGGACCCTGTAAAACCTATTATCACAGGCATAAAAAGAAAAACAATAAATCAAAATGCGCCTATCTTCATACCACAGGATACCAAAAGGCATTTATTAACCAATTATACACTTGGGCATATTAAACCATATATTAATAAACAAATGCTGCTAGGACACCATCTAGGTTTAAAAGGAAAAGTAGAAATGCTACTCTCTGCTAAAGATGAAAGAGCGGTCCAACTAAACAATATGATTGAACAGCTTTTACAGGAAGCAGAACAAAATAACTGGATATATCCTAAAGCCATTTACCGCTTCTATCCTGCTCAATCGGATGGAAATAAAATATATATTTATGATCCAGAGAATGCATCTAAGCTATTGGAAACCTTTGACTTTCCAAGACAAGAAAGAGAACCATATCTTTGTCTCGCAGACTATCTAAAGCCAGTCGAAAGCGGAATGATGGACTATGTTGCCTTTTTTGCAGTTACAGCTGGCACAGGAATACGAGAAGCAGCAGAACAATTAAAGCGGGATGGAAGATTTCTTGAATCCCATGCCCTACAATCACTAGCCTTAGAAACAGCAGAAGGTCTGGCAGAATTAATTCATCGCCAAATTAGAGATAGATGGGGATTCCCTGATCCAGCAACCTTTACGATGAAGGAACGCTTTGCTGCGAAATATCAAGGGCAACGATTTTCATTTGGATACCCAGCATGCCCTGAACTAGAAGACCAAAAAAAATTATTTGGACTACTTTCTCCAGAGGATATTGGCATTACTTTATCGGAGGAATGTATGATGGAACCAGAAGCATCTGTTTCTGCAATGGTATTTGCCCATCCAGATGCAAGATATTTTAATGTATTATCTAGTTCACTGTAATTTAGTAGAATGCCCTTTTCTTTATTTGATATGATCGGTAATGAAAACCAGCTGATATTGTTGTTTCAGCTGGTTTTTATTTGTGTTTTGTCTAGACTTTTTTAAACTCCCTTTTTAGAATATATCTTTGGAGTTGTAATTTTTTTGATGTGGATGTTATATTCGTTGGTTTATTTGCATGTGGATTTTATCGCTTGTTTTTAATATTAGTTTATGTTGGTATTGTTGCGGTTTTGGTTTTCATCTTGCGGATGAACGCCATTTTCTTTGACTCCTACTGCTAATATGGTGTTCATCTCCCTAATGAACACCACTTTCCACGCTTCTACTGCTAATGTAGTTTTCATCCCCCCCTCTTGACGCCACTTTCCTTCCCTCATCCAAGCAATACTATCCAATCTCTTTACAAAATCATTAATAAAACAATTCTTAACTCTATTTAAATTCTAAATATTATGGTAAACTTACAAATAATTATTTTATAGACAGAAAGAAGGTTACATAAATGATTCGAGAACTTACAGAGAAAGATCATTCCATTGTCATGGAATTTTTGTTCCAGAATCCTTCAATCAATCTATTTATTATTGGCGATATTGAAGCGTTCGGCTACCATGCAACATTCCAAAAGCTTTGGGGAGAATTTAAAAATGGGGAAGTAACTGCAGTTCTGCTAAAATACTTTGAAAGCTATATATTTTATTGCCAAGATAAGGACAATTTTGATGTAAACGGCTTTGCTACAATTATGTATTCTAATAACAAGCCTGTTACCTTGTCTGGTAAAGCTGAGTTAGTGGAGAGATTTGAAAATCACCCTAACATTACATTAGGAAAGAAAAGAGTCACATATTTTGCGCAATGTGGAACAAAAAGAGAATTACAAGCAACCGAAACAATCAAAAACGCAACGATTGTTGATATTGACAGAATTGTAGCATTACAGCATTCCATCGATGAATTTAGCACGACAGATGAAACAAAAGAAATGTTAAAAAAAGCAATTGAATCTAAAACCGGACGCACATATTTTCTTGAAAATGATAGAGGAAATATTATTTCAACTGTTTCAACTACAGCCGAAAATTCCCAATCGGCAATGATAGTCGGTGTATGCACACACAAAGATTATCGGAATAATGGGTATGCTAGTAAGTTAATGACAGCACTTATTAATGATGTATTAGCTGAAAAACAATATGTCTGCTTGTTTTATGACAATCCAGAGGCAGGAAAGATTTATAAAAAAATCGGATTTGAAGATATTGGATTATGGACGATGTATCGTTAAATTATAAATAACAACAAATCCCTTTTGCTGATGTTAAAAAGCAAAAGGGATTTCTCAGTAATTTCCTATTAATTTTATAAGGCTGTTTTCGTAAAGTTTGTTGCGATTACCCGCAGCCGGAATACACTTCGCTTTCCGTGGGGCTAAGCTTAAGCCTCCGGGGTCTCAGACTGTCTCGCTAGTCCCACAGGATTCTTCATGTATTCCGGCTGCTAATTGTTTCCAACTAATTCTTTTTTTCCTATTGAAAAAACAATAATCCTTTAGAAAACAGCCTTTTATAAAAATAAGAACATCAATTTCCCCACTGATATGCTTATCTCCACTACTTAAGCAGCAATTCTAAATCTGTAAAAAGGGAAATGATTTTCTGTAAATGTCTCCATTCTTTTGATTGTATATTTACTAAATCAACAGTGTAAGAGGCATTTACAGTAACTAACCGAACTGTACATTTAACTGAATCAATTCCCAAGAGCTCTTCTTCCCAATTCCAAATTTTCAATCGATATAATTCCATCTTTAAAGCATCGTATTCGTATGGCTCGATTTTATTAAAAACTGGTGGAATGACAATTGGAAATTGACTCCATTCTTGAATTAAATAATTGTGAAGGTCAAAATCGATATGAATACTAAAAGAGTGTTCTTGATTAACCTTATATTCAACAATTAATTTTGTAATTTCTTTATCTGGATGAATCGATACAATATCATCACAAACCTCGAATAAGTCTTTCTTGCGAGAAAGGACAGACTTAATGGAGGACATTGAAATCGGTGTATCATCCTCTCCTAAATAGCGATTTAATTCATTATAAATGACGGAAAGGGTTGTTGGTCCATTAAGCTGCAAAACATCAATTATTTTTTCATACAAAGTATTCATCCGTTTTTCCTCCACTATTTAAATCGATGTATTGATAACTGTTTGTCTCTTTATCTTAAAGCAATATCCAATAATATTCCACAGCTAGTTTTGCTAAATAATGGATAGATAGGTTAAAACGAAAAAGTCCGAATGCTATTAGGATAACTGCTCTTTTTGTCCACCAGTTAAGCGCAGCATTTCTTCAAAAATAACATTACTCATTTTTTTATAACCCGCTGAATTTAAATGAATGCCATCATCACTAATAAAATCAGCAATATTCCCAGCTTTTATAAGAGCTGTTCTTACATCAATGCTAGGAAGATTTAATTGTTCAATTAAATTATTCAAATGAAAATTATATAAACTATGCCAATGTTCAATGCCTCCACAGCAACTTATCCAATGACTAATGGTTGTCCCATATCGATCAGCAATAAACTTATAATAACGTACTGGATCGAGCGGTGGTAATGTTAACAAAATTGGCGTGATATTAGATTGTTTCATTTTCGCTACCATATTGCCAATATTTTCAATGTATTGATTAATTGGCACAATTGGATCGTGGTTACTATCAGGATTTTCCGCCACTTCCTGCCATTTAAAATTGCAATCATTTCCGCCAACATTTAACAATACATAATTTGGTTCTTCTGAAAGAACATCTTTCTCCAATCGTTTCATTAATAAATCAGAATTATCATTAAACACACCTTTATTTAAAATAATGGTGTCTTCTGGATTCCTTACAGAAAATAATTTTTCAAGTATAGCGGGATAATTATCTTTAATGATTCTTACCCTACCTTTTACAAAGGAGACACCCCTTGTTAAGCTATCTCCAAAACAGATGATTTTCATTTAGCATCCCTACTTTTTTTCATTCAATTACTATAATTTATTATAACAGAAAAAAGGTTGTGCGAAAAAAATTTCGATTGTAACAAATTTTTCATAATTATTCTAAATAAAAAGGCTGTATCCAATTAATTTGGATGACAGCCAATATGATTCTTCTTAAGAGTTTTGTATATCGAGTACTTTATCTTCTTCTTTCTCCTCTTTAGGAGTAGCCTGATTTGTTGTACGTAGCGGGATTTCTTTTAAGAAAAACACTAATAAAAAGGCTACCACTAATACGATTGTACCTGTTAAAAATACAGTTGATAACGTATCACCTAAAGCGTCTCTAATACCCTCAATCATTTTTGTAAAAATCGGTTGAACATCTGCAGGTAGACTTGCTTCTGTTTGTTCAAGTAATGGCTTATTCATTAGAGCTTGCGGATTTGCAAAGCCAACAATTTGTTCAGTAATCTTAGGATCAACAGTTGCTAAATCTTTTACTACTGAAGAATTTTGCATCGTATTCTCCAAGTTTGTTTTTAAATTGTTGGACATAACTGTTCCCATTACTGCAATCCCGATTGTACCACCTAGGTTTCGGAATAGCTGTGTAGAAGCAGTTACTACACCTAATTCTTTATGAGACACAGCGTTTTGTGTTGCAATCGAGAATACCGGCATTCCTATACCAAGACCTAAGCCAAATACTATCATACTTAAAATAGCCATTGGTACACTATTCATAAAGATCATAATCGCCATACCAGCTATCATCGTTGGTACTCCAATTAATGCAAAGCGTTTATATTTCCCTGTTTTCGAAATTAATTGACCAATGATAGTACTTGAAATAACCATTACAATAGACATTGGCATTGTTACATAACCAGCATAAGTCGGTGAAATACCTAAAACTCCTTGAACGAAGAACGAAAGATAAATCATTGCACCCATCATCCCAAAGTTCATAATAAAGCCTATTATATTTGAAACAGTAACGATATTATTTTTGAATAAATGTAACGGTAATATTGGATTTTTCGCATTTTTTTCTACCAACACAAATACAATGGCGAAAATGATACTAGCAGCAATTAATCCAAGGATTTGAACAGATCCCCATGCATAATCTGTTCCTGCCCATGAAAAAGCTAACAATAATGGCACAATTGCAATCGTCATAAAGAACGAACCAATATAGTCGATGCTTTGTTTGCCGCTACCCTCTACTTTAGGGAATAATACCATAATCATTCCAAATGCGATAATACCAATCGGTAAGAAGATCCAGAATAGCCAATGCCAATCTAGGTGATCCACTAAATATCCACCTAATAGAGGTCCAAGCACACTGGAAAAACCAAATACTGCTGTTAATAAGCCCATCCATTTTCCACGCTCGCGTGGCGGGAATAAATCTCCAACTGCTGTGAAGGCTGATGATTGAATTATTCCGGCTCCAATCCCTTGAATACCACGGTATGCGATAAATTGAAATACATCATTAGAAGTACCCGTTAAAAAAGCACCAACCATAAATAATAAAATACCAATCAATAAGAATGGCTTACGGCCATACATATCAGATAGCTTTCCAACTAAAACGGTAGCAATAGTGGATGTAAGCATATAGATATTGATCGTCCATGTATAATAATCCATACCATCTAGTATAGATATAATTTTTGGCATTGCAGTACTTACGATTGTTTGGTTAATCGCTGCAAAAAACATCGCTGCCATTATGGCAATCATAATCGACAGTTTTTTCTTTTGTGTTAAATGTTCCATTGCATTCTCTCTTTTCTTTATGAAATTATTAGAAATTCTCGTTTAATAGCTTGAAAATTCGTTTTAAGTGTTGAATATCTTCCTCCGTTAACTTTCGGAAATGTTCCTTCATCTTATTCTGCTGCTCTTTTTTCATATTATTTACTATCTTTCTTCCCTTATCGGTAATAGTAATATTGACCACTCTTCGATCAGTCTTTGATCGATCTTTAGTAATATAATCATCGGCCAATAATTGATCGGTAATAGTGGTAACTGCAGCATTTGTAATGTGTACGCTTTTCGCAAGATCTGAGACATTTTGGGCGCCTTCTTTTTCTAAATGAAAAAGAAGTTTATATTGTGTAATATTTAAATCATTGCTATTTTTATTAAAATCACTTGTTAAATTTTTTATAAATGTGCCAAACATTGCTGCGACTTCAAAAAGCTCTTCGCCATTATGCACTTATCCCCCGTCCTTTCTGTAATTAATTCACAAATAAATAATTAAGAAGTTAATTATTAAGCAATAAATAATATATAACTTAATTATTTACATGTCAATTATTATTTTTATGTTTGTGGCAAATTCTTTTTAGACTATATGAGGAAGGGGACTTCCCTTAAGATGATTTGCTCGTTAACTAAGTTTTTTAGTACATAGACAGAGAAATTCACCGTTACGGAAAAACAAAAAAATGTCTTATTTAACCATCGATTAGAAGCGGGATGTTTATCCCTCTCCATCAATAAATTAAATAAGACATAACGAATTTTATTTAGTTTTAAAAGGGTTTTTCCATTCCATTAAAACTGCGTGATTAATTGAATCTTCGTCTTCCAAATATTGTGGCAATATGGTAACAGGTGTTCTTCCACACCGCAATAAAAACGTAATAACAGGATCTTTTACATGACCTGCGAGAACCTGCTCCAAATATTCCTCTGGGGAGAGCTCCTTTCTATACCTTTTATAGCCAGGCATCCTTCCCCCTCCAAGTAATCGGTCTAATCTTAATTCAATAGTTAAGTAATAAGCATGTTGCAAAAGTATCTTTCCAAAACCGAGTTTTCGGAATTTTGGGCGAATGCTGATATCCACCACATATAAGGCATCTCCATGTTCATCATTTGTAGTAATATATCCATTGTCCGTTATTTCTTCCCATGTATGATGAGGCTGATTTGGATTATAAGCGACTTGAAGACATGTTAAGGAACCTGCAAGCTCCCCATCCACTTCCACACAGATTGCTCCTTCAGGAAAATGAGAAAGATGACTAGACAATTGCTCAACATTCCACCATAGCTCCTCTGGAAATGGTGGTGGGAAGCATTCTGATTGAATAGCAATTAATTCGTGAAAATCTTTTTCCAGATAATTTCTGACCGTACATGGAATTGGCTGACCTGTGTCAAAAAGATAAAATTCACTATGAAGCGTCATAATTAGCCTTCCACGGTAGAATTCCAGTCAGGATAAAGATCTGTTCTTCTATCTCTCCAAGTTGTTACAGAACCTTTTTCTCTTACTTCATACAATAAAGACAAATCAAGGTCCGCTGTTACAACCATATCATTATTAAGCTCACCCTCTACAAGAATTCCTTTTGGTGGAAACGGGATATCATTAGGCGTAATGACTGCTGCCTGCCCAAAATTTGCACGCATAAAGTCAACATTTGTAAGCGTGCCAATTGTTCCAGTTACTACAACATATACTTGATTTTCAATTGCTCTTGCATGGCAAGTATAGCGTACACGATGAAAACCGTGGCGATCATCCGTACACGATGGGCAAAAAATCACATCTGCTCCTTTTGCCTTTGCCATACGAACGATTTCAGGGAATTCAATATCATAACAAGTTAAGATGGCAATTTTTCCTTTCTCTGTATCAAATATGCGAAAGGAATCCCCTTTTTCCATATTCCATTCATATTCTTCTGTAGGCGTGATATGAAGCTTTGCCTGCTCTTCTATTCTTCCATCTGGATAAAATAGATGTGCTACATTATACAATTTCTCTTCTCTGCGAATGACATGAGTTCCACCGATAATATGCATTCCAGTTTGAACAGCAAATGACCTGAATAAATCTTGATATTGATCTGTAAATCCAGGTAGTTCATTAATCGTTAATGCGTTCGTCTCATCTCCCATTGATAAAAGCTGTGTTGTAAAAAATTCAGGAAATAAAACAAATTCCGCACCAAATTCACTTGCTGTTCGAACATAATGCTCACATTGTTTTGCGAATGCTTCAAAAGACTTAATGTTTTCTAATTTATACTGTACGGCAGAAACTCTTATTTTCATTTTCCATCTCCCTTTATATAGCGTATTTTTTTATCCCCAACCCAATGTTTCAACTAACCATCACTGGGATTTAAAAAAAGATCTTCCTCTGATGACAACTGCACTATATCCCGATTAACGGGTAATATCACTTCTAATGAATTAGAAGTGTTTTTTATTAAAAAAGGAATGTTTCAAAATAAGATTATGAGTTATTTTTCTATATTTTTCAATGGTTTCACACCAATTTTTTTTATGAATTTTCTTTTTATATTTATGTTCTGAAAAGTGAAGTTGTTCATATTATTTTATAATCGATCATTGTTTACATTACAACAAAAAAAGGAATAGAAAAGTAGCTGAAGATTTAAGGAGGGAAATGAATTTGATTGTTTTTATTTATGCTTTCCTTGGTTTGATTTTGATAGAAGAACTAGTAGTTATCGGGCTAAAAAGATACATAAATGGATCGTTTAGAATGGAAACATATTTCCGTCATCTTTATCGAACTACAAAGTAAGAGCTGATTTAAAAAAAGTGAGTTAAACCCTGGTTTCTGAACGAAATCAACAATGAAAAAAATAGCCAAACTACCTTATCAAGTAATTTGACTACCATTATTTAAAGATTGCTCGTTGGCAATCTTTTTTACTTGCTTTCGTTCATTTCATTTAATGATTTTACTGCGAGCTGTTCGATTGTCATATCGTCCATTGGTGGATTATGTAAGCCTGCTCGTACGTCTCGGTAGTATCTTTGTAGTGGGCTTTTTGCGGACAAGCTACGTGCACCGACAATGCGCATGGCGATATCGACTACTTCGATTGCTATGTTTGTTACAACTAATTTCACTGCACTTAATTCTGGAAGAAGATGAGATTGCTGTTCTACAGATGATTCATCCCATTTTTTACTTACAGAATATAAAAAGTGTTTCGCTGTTTGCATTTTCAATTCCATTTCCCCAATTTTTGCTCGTACACTTGGGATATCGCTAATGGTTCCGTTTATACTATTTGGAGAATAATTTTTCGCAAAAGTCACTGCTTCCGTTTGTGCAGCTCCTGCGATTCCTAAATAGCATGCTGGAATATGCAATAGCCATGGATTAACTTTTTTCCGTCTTTCCAATTTTTCCACAAAATAATGTGCAGGAATTTCTACTGCTTCAAAATACACATCATTGCTTCCAGTACCCCTTAAAGCAATGCTATCCCATGTGTTTTCTATGCGTATTCCATTACAATCCTTTGGTATCAAAAAATTGCCTACTTCGTCTGTACCCTTGATAGATGCAGTAACAAGAAAAAAATCCAATACAGGAGACATCGTGGTAAAGGATTTATGTCCATTAATCACCCAATTTTCTCCATTCTTTTCGGCAGTAGTTTGTGGTTTTCCACCTCTTGTTGGACTTCCTGTTTGTGGCTCTGTTGCGGCACCATTTATTAATGCACCATTTAGCAATTGGTTATAGACTTCTTTAAGCGTCTCCTTTTGCCAGTTTGCCTCATACATATTTCTAACAACGCCCATATGCCATCCGATAGATAAGGCAGTAGATCCATCCCCTTGTGCAATTATCTCTTGGAATCTTACTAATTCATACAAAGAAATTTCTTGTCCGCCAAACTCTTTAGGTATTGTTAAGGTTGTGTAACCAGATTGCTGTAATTCCTTCATGTTTTCAAAGGGAAACGATCCATTTTCATCAACTTCCTTTGCTCTCTCAAAAAAATTTCTACTTAATTCAGAAAGCTTACTTACTCTTTTTGTGAAATCTTTTTCTTCATTAAAAAAATCAGTCACTATACCGACATCTCCCTTATCAGTTCATTTATAAAGCTATCATAGCATTATTTCCATTGACTGATAAGCAAAATGCAATGTCAACATTATAGAAACATACTTAGCTTCTATTTATGATATTTGTTCTATTTTCCATGCCCGGTGGTTCCTCTGTGTAGCCTTTTTTGGCCATCAACTCTGCCCCATGTACCCCATAATCATAAATTTGCGTAATTAGGGGGATAAAGGTTGCCGATAAGTCCTTCCGCAAACTAAATGTTGTTCCAATAGCATTACTGCCTAGTCCAAAACTACAAAACAAACTAATGATATACAACATTAATTTGTCTGAAAAGGGAGCAATGGTAGAAACGGTTGGGCTTCCTACCCAGGCTATCGGAACTTGAATATCATCATCCATTAATTTTTTCGAAAGCTTCGTAATAATTTTCTTGGAAAGCTCTTTTCCTTGTGTGAAGAATTTTTTTATCTCTGGGTCTCTAGTTACTTGGGCAAACCCAGTAATTAATTGTTGTCCAATACTGTTGCTTTCAATGGATTGATAGAGAAAAGAAACTTCTACTGTATTTAACACTCTTTTATCCCCAAAGATACTATTTCCTTTTAAGTATTGTGTACTTACAACCATGTCCACTTGTTCTGGCATAGACACTTGTGGTGGACGGCTCAATGCACCCTTTTCAATTAAAAGCTCGGTGCACTCTTCATAACAATGCTGCGTTGTTACAGATAATTCTTGGAATAATTGAATAATGTCTTTTCGATAAGATCTTGCTAAATGTAATGCATGTAGTCCCATGCCAATTTCTGAAAGCATTCTCATTATTTGAAGAGAAAAAGTTGGTTGAAACAGTGGGGGTGCTTGTTTATTTACATCTTTCTCAGAAAATCCATTTGGAATTTTTGCTCCATCTGCTTTTAAAATTGTTTCAATTTTTTGTATCACCTTCGATAGTTTAAGCATATGGCTTTCATAATAGTTTTTTTCTTTTTTATCTTCATTAACAGAATGGAAATATTCTACCATTCGCAAAAACATCGTTTTTTCTTGATAAGTCATCCATAAAGTTGCGAGTTCGGATGATGTCAATATCTCTTTTTTATTCATACTGTACCCTCCAATTCATTCATAGTATTATTATTTGAAATGAAATAGAAATTATGAATAATAAAATTAATAAGTTGTGAACCATAAAACCCTCTGTAATCGATAGACAATATAGCGAAAGAAAGGTAATTTACTTTGTGTATCTACATCCCTTGTATATTCTGCACCATCATTTGTCCATAATCTTTGAAAGTAGGATTTCGTTTCTATCGCTACTTTTGTTTCTTTTTTGGCGATAATTTTAATGTCTGTTTCCAAGTTAAAATCATAAAGATTTCTACGCGTAAAATTAGCGGAACCACTAATAATGGTATCTGCTGTTTCTCTTTCTATTAGCATAATTTTCGGATGATATTGTTCTTTTCCTGTGTTATACCATTTAATATGAATATTTTTAGATACTTTTGATTTTCTTAGCTCTGCTACAACTGGAATATTGGGCAAGCCACTTTTTTTATTGCCAAAGGAATTTTGATTTGGATCCAATAGTAAATAAATATGCACCCTTCTCGCTGCCGCTGCTTTGATTTCATCGATAACATTTCGATCTGCTAAATAGAGGATTCCTATCCAAATAGAATCTTTGCTATCTGTTTTACTGATTTCTTCTAATACATGTTTGCCTATTTTCCCTTCTGTCAGTAATTGAATTTCTATCTGTGTATTTGTTTCAGGTTGTTTTGGGATCCGTGGCAAATGGAGATGTTCATTCAATCTAGCTGCACTCTCTTCACTTTCAAGTAAATCATTAATTATGTTTCCGTCAACACGAAAAGCTATGTTTGAATGATAGCCACTTGCATTATGAATATTCCCACTCGATATGATTGCAGCATTTTCCGTAATTAATAGTTTTCGATGATTTGCTTTTACGTTTAATAGTTCTAAATAGGATAGCACGGTAATCTTTTGCCCACTTTTTGCTAAAAGATTAGGTAAATGACCATTCCCATTTGTTTTCCCCCACTGTCCAAACATTCGCCAAAAAGCAGAATAAAGTGGATTAGAATCTCGCAGCTTCTTTACATTTGTTTCGATAACTTTAATACCTATTTGTTTTAAATCATTTAATTCCTCTGATGGATAGGAACCATAGATTGTATTGATTTTATCCGTTAATAAAACAATACTAATGGAAGGATTATCCGTTTTTTTCTTTATTAGCGCTTTTGTAAATTCTTCTACTAAGGGTGGATAGACTTGGTCTTCATTTGTATCTTTATTAAATAAAAACATATCCACTACTATAAATTTCTTCGCTTGTTGAATGTCCTTTAGCATCGTATGAAACACTTCATGTTGAACAACTCTTTTATTCTGTTTATTTTTGTAGGTGATGTCTGTTAATAGCTCAATATCTTCTACTTGATGGATAGCTCCCTCTACTGACATCCCAATTGGAAGAGGTTTTTTCACATGATAATATATAGTACTACTATATATAATGATAAAAAGCAGGAATAAAATACCAACTATCCGTTTCATCATTTTCCTCCCCATTTGCTTCATTTCTAAAGCGGTTTTCGTTGTTAAAGACTTGCCATTCACTTTTCACGGGGCTAATTCTCAAAATCAGTGATTTATGGTTGCTTAATATCTATTTAGTTTTTGCAATAATAGGAAGGATAATCATCTGTGGATGTAGAATATTTTTTTGAAAAAATGATGAGTTTTCGCAAATACATGATACAATATAAAAGCAAAAAGCATTTACATAGGTGAAGGAGATTACGAAAATTGATTATTGGACTATTAATTATACTCGCTTATTTAATTGGATCTATTCCTTCTGGACTAATAATAGGCAAAACCTTTTACAATAAAGATATACGAGAACACGGTAGTGGGAATTTAGGCGGTACCAATTCATTTCGAGTTCTTGGCAAGAAGGCAGGCTTTGCGGTAACAATTTCCGATATATTGAAAGGGACAATCGCAACATTGTTGCCAATACTTGCTACTCTTATATGGAACATTGACATAGAGATAAACCCGCTAATTTTTGGGATATTTGCAGTAGTTGGTCATATGTATCCAGTATTTGCTGGTTTTAAAGGTGGAAAAGCAGTTGCTACGTCTGCTGGCATTCTTCTTGGTCATGAACCACTTTTATTCCTTATTATTTTAGCGGTATTTTTTCTTACACTATATATATCAAAATATGTTTCTTTATCTTCCATGGTTGCTGGTCTCGCGGGACTTATCTATTCCCTTATCCTTTGGGACGATAAATTATTAATTTTTATTCTTGCCGTACTAACGATTTTTGTTGTTTATAGACATCGTGCCAATATAAAGAGGATCATTAATAAAACGGAGCCAAAAGTAACCTGGCTATAAAAAGGACCGATTTCGGTCTTTTTTTTATTTTACAAGTTTAATTTGACATTAAATGATTTATTTCGTCATACCTTTTACTATAATCGTTAAAGGGGCGAATAAGGATGACCAATCATACTGTAAATTACAAGAGTACTATTGAAGGTGCAGAAGACTTTGAAAATAAATTAGAAATGGTGGAAACGAAACTCCAGGAACAAAAAGCAAATATGGAGCATTTAATCGAATGTCTACAATCTTTAACTCTTTCTACAACCTATAGTGAAAATATAGCCAAAATGGTTTGTAGCATAACACATGAAGTACGTAACCCGCTTACGTCTATTAGCGGATTTTTGCAACTAATAAAACAAACAAATAATCTTCATTCCATTCATCAATACACGGATTTAGCACTAAGTGAATTAACACGAGCCAATGACTTAATTACCGATTTTTTAAATTTATCTAAATCTGAATCAAAGGAAAGTCACCCACTATCTATAAATAAATTAATCAAGGAAATGTCTTCTGTTTTTAAGAGCGAAGCAAATTTAAAAGGAATAATCTTACATATTGACTTAATATCAGACGAACCATTATGTATAATCCATGAACAGCATCTTACCCAAGTAATCGTAAATGTTGTAAAAAATGCCTTTGAAGCAACGGAAGCAAATCATTCATCCAATCAAAAAGAGGTGGTTATTCAAACAAAAGTTTCTAGGGACCATCTCTTGGTTATAGTAAAAGATAATGGATGTGGCATGACAGAGGAACAGCTGAATCATTTATATACTCCGCTTAAAACGACGAAAAAAAATGGAACCGGCATGGGCCTTTATGTCTGCAAAAAGCTGATTGAGAAATATAATGGTACTATGAAGGTCCAAAGTGCTATAGAAAAAGGGACAACCATTACCATACAGCTGCCATTCTACTTTTTAAAGGAACAATAACTTCCTTTGTGATAGAGAACAGTGGCAGAAAAAAATCAATCAATTCCTTGTTCTTTACTTACAAATGTATCAATATTTGTTATGCTATTATTTGTAAAGTGATTTTAAAATTGTTTTAAAGAGGCTGATGATGAATAAAAGAAAAATAATCTACATGTTCTTCCTGATTGTTGCATTATGCATACTAGTGAGTGTGGGGATGTCAAAGTTTTCCCCTTCTACCAGCAAAGAATCTCATTCTATTTCAGGTAGAAACATTCATGAATTAGCAAAAGAAGAAAATAAAAAAATTACAATAGCAGCTATTGGCGATATACTTATCCATGATCGAGTCTATAATGATGCTCGAGAAGGAGATTATTATAATTTTGATAAAATGTTAGCTAATCTATCCAGTGAATTAAAAAAACCTGATTTATTGCTTGCAAACCAAGAAACAATTGTCGCTGGAGAAACGATTGGGTTATCTGGCTATCCTACTTTTAATAGTCCCCACGAAATTGCCGATACCATAAAAAAAGCAGGTGTTGATATTGTTACTACTGCAAATAATCATGCTTTAGATCGCGGAGTAAAAGCGCAAAAGCTTTCCATTGATTATTTAAATCAAATAGATCTTCCCCATGTTGGAACCTATTTAAATAAAGATGATCAAGATAAGATAGTTGTTTTAGAAAAAAATGATGTCAAGATTGCTTATTTAGCTTATACCTACGGTTTAAATGGGATTCCCGTTCCAAAAGGAAACGAGTATATCGTTAATGTAATAGATAAAGAAAAAATGAGTAACGAAATTCAACGGGCCAAAAAAGTTGCAGATGTTATAGTAATGGCAGTTCATTGGGGTAACGAATACGAGCGTTATCCATCTAATGAGCAAAAAGAATTGGCACAGTTTTTTATCGATGAAGGTGTTCATATTATTTTCGGAAGTCATCCGCATGTTCTTCAGCCAATCGAATGGCTAGAAGGAAAAAATGGGCAAAAAGGTTTAGTTGTTTATTCGTTAGGGAACTTTTTATCTGGACAGGATGAAGAATATCGAGATATCGGTGGAATGGTAACTATTACGGTGAATAAACTGCAGAGAGGAAATTCGACTACTATTACATTGGATCAGCCTACCTTCTATCCTACCTTTGTTGCAAGTAAGAATGAAAGCAATTATATCATGCATCCATTGGTTACTTCAGAAGAAGCCGTTGATAAATATGGTGCTTCTATTTATAAAAAAATAATGGATCATATGCTAATAGAAGGACAAGCAGAGTAAAACCAAATGCAATTATTCGATAATTATAATAGAATCCTTTATAATTGAAATATACCAATAGTAATAGATTGCTTCCTTAGCATTTAAGGAGCAAAATTCATAAGAGGTGTGAAAACATGAAAATTGTGATTAGTGATAAAGCTGCCGAATGGTACAAGGATGAAATGCTGTTAAAAGATGGAGACTTTATTCGTTTCTTTGCTCGTTACGGCGGATGCAGTACAGTGCAGCAAGGTTTTTCTTTAGGAATTTCCAATGAACAGCCTGTAAATATTGGCGTAGAAACGGTAAAGGATGGAATTCATTATTATATAGAAGAAAAAGATTTATGGTATTTTGATGATAAAGATCTATTTGCAGATTTCAATGAAGTAGCAAACGAACCAGAATATCGTCACGCATAGTAAGTTTTGAGCTAATGATAAAATACCTAAAAAACAGCGAAAAGGTAAGTTTCTCTCACCTTTCGCTGTTTTAATTTTGGTTATTTCAAAAAATAAGCTCGATATAATAAGCGATTCTGTATTGTTTATAGTTTGAACATTTTCCATTCCATACATTTACGCTTTAGAAAGTAGCATTCAAAAATCTATTTTAAACGCTCGGAAATACCCTCTTCTTTCAAAATTTTCTTTTGTGTATCACCCAATAAGTCAAAATGAGAATAGCCATCTTTCCGATAATGGATCCATTCTTCCTTTAACCCATACTTTTCGCCCCAGCTTTTTAACTTTTTTATATCGGAACATCCTACTTTTGTAACTGTCTTACAATCTGGGAAGCGATCATCTAACCAGTAATGAGTTAAAAATGCAATTTCCCCATTATCTATTCTTCTTTTCCACTCTGTCAGCTCTTGTCTTTTTAATCCAAAGGCCATGAAAGTAATCTCCTTTATATGGCTTTACTTGTCTGTTGGTTGCTTTTTAATTTCTTCATATTTATGAAACCATTCGGGAAAAATCTTCTTAAAAGGTTTCGGTCTAAATGTTTCCTTCGATACGATAATATGTGTCGTAGTTCCTTCCACACAGATTTCTTCATTCTGGTTGATAATCTGATATCCGTAAACTGTTTTTATCCCATCATTTGTTTCCACCCAAGTTTTAACCTTTGCTTGGTCTCCATAACGTAACGGCTTTTTATACATTGCATAGACATCATAGACTGGTGCAAAATACCCTTTATTTTCCATTTCTAAATAATCATAGCCAATGTCCTCAATTAGCCCTGTTCTACCTCTTTCAAAAAATTTAAGATAATTCGCATGATATACAACACCCATAGCATCTGTGTCTGCATAATATAATTCAATGTCTCTTATTGAAATAAAAAAATTATCCATTTGTTTCATACCGTCCTATTCTTCGATTTTCCGTTTATATCCTTGTAAAACATTTTCTATATCTTCAGCAATCAGTGTAGAAACATCTGCTTCCATTCCTTGCTCTAATTGCTCGGACAGTCGTAATGCTTGTAATTGCACTGCTTCATCGATAATATTAGTGGCAAATCTTCCATTTCCTTCAGTCGAAACTTTAGGCAGTTGATTCTTTAATATGGAGATAGCTTCTTCTGATAACGAATAATCATATTTCGCTGCATACATTTTCATTATGTCAATCAATTCCTCAGCTACATAATCAGCAAAATGGATAAACTTTTTAAACCTAGAAGTTAAGCCAGGATTGCTTTGTAGTAATGCAGTTATTTCATTTGGGTAGCCAGCCAGGATTACAACTAGATTCTCATTATGCTTTGTCATTTCCATCACTAATGTATCTATGACCTCTTTACCAAAATCTTGTCCACCATTTCCTAATAAGGAGTAAGCCTCATCAATAAATAACACGCCACCAAGTGCTTCTCTAATTTTTTTTCTTGTTTTTATAGCAGATTGACCTACATATCCCGCTACAAAGTCTGCCCTGCTTGTTACAACCAAATGTCCTCTCTTTAAGATTCCACAATCTTTAAGGAACTGAGCATATAATTTCGCAACAGTAGTCTTTCCTGTACCTGGATTCCCTGTAAATACAGCATGTAGTTGTATGGGCAAATTCTTTTGCGCCTTCTTTTGTCTTAATTGCTGAACCTTTACAAATGCTATAATTTTCTTTATTTCTTCTTTCACTTTCGATAATCCGATTAGTTCATTTAATTCTGTCGCTGGATTGATTGGTTTTTCCTTGTCATCACTAACAAAATCCAATTCTTGTAGCAATGTATATTTTAAGATTTCTTGTTGATTTGATTTACGGGAACCTTTGCTAAATATGGCATCAAGAACAATATTGCGAACAGCTCGAGCGTTCCCAAAGCTTTCATCCACTTGTTCCCTCTCAAGTCTTTTTAATAATGCTTTTTTACCATCTTCCGTCATAACATAGTCATTACTCGAAGCCATTCTTTCACCAATTGCTAATAATTCACTAGGTGTATAATCAGGTAAATGAATCATATTAGAGGCTGGAAAACGACTTCTTAACCCATGATTACCATCTAGGAATTGACGCATTTCCTCTGGGTAGCCTGCTAAAATAACAGCAAACTTACCACCAAACTCAGACCCTGTCATTAAGGAAACAAGCGTATCAATTGCTGTCTGGCCATAATCATTACCAGATTGTCCCTCACGTTTTAAGCTATAAGCTTCATCAATAAACAGAACGCCGCCAACTGCTTGTTTAACAACAGAACGTACATTTTCTTCTGTTTGTCCCATATAGCCACCTATTAATTGGGATCGATCTGTTTCTACAACCTCTGCGCTAGGCAATACACCTAGTTCATGATATATCTTGGCCATTAGACGGGCAAGCGTAGTTTTTCCAGTACCTGGATTACCTGTAAAGATCATGTTTAGACTTAATTCATCCTGAATCATATAGCCTAATTTTTTTCTTGCTTTTTGGTAGCTTAAAAACTGATAAAAATCCTGTACTCTTTTTTTTACTGTTGCAAGACCGACCATTTGCTCAAGTTGCTCTAACGAGGAAAGTGTCGTCTGTTTTTCTTCCTTTTCTTCTACAAAAAGGCTTGCCCATTCCTTTTTAAGTTCTTGAAGCTCTTCTATTAACGTTTTTACACTTTCATAGTAAATCGATGTATGAAACACACCACTAATAGATTCGGCATACTCTTCAGCAGATTTCAATAGCTCAGACGTTTTCTCAATCACTATTTTTAGCGTTTGTTCAATGGTTTCATATTTCGCAACTGCCTCTTTATTATCGTAAACAGTAGCATTTATTCTCTGTTTCTTAATATGTGCCACTTCATCTTCCATTTGCTCTAAAAATGCGCGACAATTATTTATATATTGCTCTGCAATTTTGCGTTTTGCTGTTCGATTATCGGTTTCGCGAATATTAGGGAAGACAAGCTGATCGAGCAAGTGGCTGAAATTCTTCCAATCATATTGGGAAAGATATTTAAGAGCCATTGTATTGTCTGGGTTTAGCTCAATAGCTTTGTTTAACCATGCGACCGCAATTGTATCCTTTTGATTCCCATGCATCCTGGATAATGCCGCTATCGTTAATAATTGGGAAATTTCTTTTCCATTCTGTGCTTCATTTAGCGTTTGAATCGTATCTAAGATTTTTTTTTCATTTTCTACGAAACCATGCTCTTCAAACTCTTTCTCTAACAGATAAATTTCTTGATCTTTTATATTTGGTTTTACTTGTTCGTTATTCATATGTTCACTTCACTTAATAAATTTAGGATATACCTTTTTAATACTAACATATTCCTTTATTTTCGTTAATGATTATGTACCTTTCTCATAGGATTTATCTTAGTAAAGTACCTTTCATCCCTAATATCATTAGTACAAGCATTTTTTCCTTTTTTCCGTCAAAAATAAAGACAGCAATTACTCATTCTTTTCATCAAAAAAATGAGTGATTGCTGTCTAATTATGGTTTATATTTTGAGGAGACAATTATTCCCCTTTTGTTTGAATTACTTGAGCATGTTGTCCTGATTTATCTTGCATTTGCTTTCCTTTGTTTCCACCAAAGCTTCTTGATTTTGTCCCAATATGGCTTGGTACAAAGTGTTTGCTATCTTTTTTAGGATTACTCATCTAATCAACTCCTTCTTTTATATTTTGTACAAAAGTACAAGCAGAATAGATGGTAATTTCTAGATTTTAATATTAACGAGCTTTTTTCAAATGCTTTCTTTCTAATCGTTCTTCAATTTTTTCAATTGCTTCTCTATCCTTTAATAATTGCATTTTATTCTCTAATACTAATTCTTGAAATGAACGTTTGCGAGGTTTTCTCATGGCTCATTCTCCTTTATAAAAAATTTGTATTATCATATTTCCCAATAAGTAAAATAATTATTACATGAAAAGAAATAATTTTTGAATCTATTTGAAAAGTTTTTGTTTTCTGATAATTAAAACAAGGGGTGCACTCCTTATTACTACATTTGTAATTATAGTATATCACCAGCAGTTTGTAAAGCGCTTACATGCTAATTTATATTATTTTCATTATTTTTTACTTTTTGTCAATTCTCTCATTTCTTTGAGGGTTAACATCGTAAAATGCTTATGGATGATATCTCCTTCTCTATTTAGGAAATAGGTGGTTGGTATACTAAGTATATGATATTGATTAGCAACCATATCTTTCTTGTCCATTAAAACTGGAAAAGTTAATTTTCTCTCCTGGACAAATTGTCTAACCCCTGCTTCATTTCCGCCATCAACATTTACAGCAAGGACAACAAAATCATTTTGTTTCTCCTTTGAAAATGTTTCTATATCAAGCATTTCTTTTTTACACGGTGGGCACCAGGTTGTCCAAAAATTGATCATAACAAATTTACCTTTAAAATCGGATAACTCTACTTTATTTCCATTAAGATCTTTTAATGTAAAATTTGGAGCTTTGTCTCCAATGTTTAAACCATTCTTAGCTAGCATAACATCATTTGGTGTTGTAATAATAAGCATAGCCATTAGCAGCATAAGGAAAAATACTCGTTTAGGTGACATAACAGCCTCCTTTTATAATTAAATGAATTGTAAAAGATAACTTTATTAAGTCTTTCTTATAGATTATCCCAAATTTTTTTATTTATTATATTGAGTGCGTAAAATTATTTAATTATTATAATAATTAAATTTCCATAATGGATCAGTTAAGCAAATGCTGTTGTTACCAAGTTAGCAATGTAATTAGCATACATACTTTAACATTCTTTATTTCGAAAAAAACAGCCCAATTAAATGGACTGTTTCTTCTTTTCATCATTTAGCACCTTTTATTGTTCATTAAAGGCTTCTGTTAAGACTGGTACGATTTGTTTTTTGCGTGACACAACACCTTTTAATAAAGCTGTGTTCGTTTCTAGCTGTACGTTAAATGCTTTTTCTACTGCCTGTGCTTTATTACCTAAAGCAACAGCAACAGAATCATTATTTAGAATATCTGTTACAACAAGCAGGAATAAATCTAAGCCTTTTTTAGCAATGATCGCTTGAATAGAAGATTCTAATTCTGCTTGTTTAGAAATTACATCATTTGTGTCAACTGCATTTACTTGGGCAATTTCCACTTTGTATGTACCCATTGAGAATTCTTTCGCATCAATGCTTAATAATTGATCAACTGTTTTGTCGCTTAGATCTGCACCGGCTTTAAGCATTTCTAAACCATACTCTTCCACATTTACACCAGCAATCTCTGCTAATTCTTTAGCAGCTTGTACATCTTGCTCTGTGCATGTTGGAGATTTAAATAATAATGAATCAGAAATGATTGCGGAAAGCATTAGCCCAGCAACTTCTTTCTTAATTTCCACATTATTTTCTTTATACATTTTATTCAAAATAGTAGCTGTACATCCTACTGGTTCTGCACGATAGTATAAAGGATCACTTGTTTCGAAGTTTGCAATACGATGATGATCAATAACTTCTAAAATTGTTACATCTTTAATGTCTTCCACACTTTGCTGAAACTCATTGTGGTCAACTAAAATAACAGACTTTGTTTCTGAACTTGCTTTTTCGATGAAACGAGGAGCTTCCTTTTTAAAATAATCTAAAGCGAACTTTGTTTCGCCGCTAATCTCACCTAGACGAACAGCTTCCGCTTCCACTCCAAGCTCTTTTTTTAATTCTGCATATGCAATAGCAGAGCAAATAGTATCCGTATCCGGATTTTTATGACCAAAAATCAATACTTTTTCCATTTAGCAAATCTCCTTATTACCATAATCTGATGACGTAATAACTAAAATCATACATCCCACTTTATTTTATCATAACTTACCAAAATTTAAAGAAAAGAACAGAAAAAAGAGGCGATTTTGCTTGGCATTTAATCACAATTTAATGTTTGAAAAGTAGAATGCCACACTAGCTAAACAACAGACCCCATTTATCTATACTTATAAAAGAAATAAATAAAACTGCAAACAAACTACCCATACAGGTGTTTATTTGCAGTCTAATAAGAGTTTGAAGCTCCTATTCTATTTAACTAGTATATTAGAATTTATATTGATAGTTTTCGATTTCCCAAGCATGAATTGTAGTACGGTAGTTATCCCACTCTTCTTTTTTAGCAGCTACATATTCAGTAAATACGTGCTCTCCAAGAGTTTTAAGACCAATTTCCCCAGCTTCAAGTTCTGCGATTGCAGCATCTAAACCACCAGGTAAGCTATCAATGCCAAGTTCTTCACGACGTTCATCTGTCATATGGAAGATATCTTCGTTAATTGGTGCTGGAGCCTTCAAGCCTTTTTCTACTCCATCTAATCCTGCAGAAGCAATAACAGCAAATGTTAGATAAGGGTTTGAAGATGGATCTGGACAACGAAGTTCAACACGAGTTGCCATTCCACGTTTTGCAGGAATGCGGATTAATGCTGAACGGTTGGATGCAGACCATGCTAAGTAACAAGGTGCTTCGTAACCAGGTACTAAACGCTTATAAGAGTTTACTAGCGGATTCGTAATAGCTACGAAATTTTTAACATTTTCTAATACACCAGCAATGAAAGAATATGCAGTATCAGATAACTCTAAATCATTGTTTGCGTCATAAAAACTATTGTCTCCATCCTTAAAGAATGACATGTTAACATGCATTCCAGAACCATTTATTCCAAATACTGGTTTTGGCATAAATGTAGCATGCAAACCATATTGAGCAGCAATTGTTTTTACAACCCATTTATATGTTGTAGCTAAATCAGCAGCTGTTAATACATCTGCATATTTGAAATTAATTTCATGTTGCCCTTCTGCTACTTCGTGGTGAAGTGCTTCAATTGTGAAGCCCATTGCTTTCAAAGTTTTGAAAATTTCCACACGAACTTTTTCCCCTAAATCTTTTGGTGATGGCTCAAAATAACCGCCTTTGTCACCTAATTCAGTAGTTGGATATCCATTTTCATCCGTAGCAAATAAGAAGAATTCTAATTCAGGTCCAACTGAAATCGTATATCCTTTTTCAGCTGCACGTTCAACAGTTTTCTTAAGAACATTTCGTGTATCGCCTTCAAATAAAGTACCATCTGGGTTTGTAACAGAGCAAAGGAAACGAGCTTCTGAATAACCTTCTGTTTCTGTCCAAGGTAATACTGCAAATGTGTTTAAATCTGGTAGTAAATAAGAGTCTGATTTGTTAATGGGAGAAAATCCTTTAATGGATGAACCATCAATCATGATTTTTCCTTCTACAGCATCATCTAATTGTTGTGCAGTAATAGTAATGTTTTTTAAAATACCTTCAATGTCCACAAATTGTAGATGTAATAATTCTACACTTTTTTCTTTAACGATACTTTCAATTTTCTCTAATGTAAATTCAGCCATGTTAACTTACCTCACAATTCATGTTCTATTATCTAACTTGCTTTCATTATAAGGAATTATTTCTCTTAAAACAATGTTTTTTTATAATTTTTTAAAAATTATATTAGGTAGCGCTTTCATCCCTTTTCGTCGTTTTTCTCCTGTTATTGACACTATTCGCTAAGTGGATAAAGTAGGCATATGTCGAAATAATAGATTTGTATGATTCTTTTCCATATAGCTACTTTTGTAAGAATTAGTAAGCATAAAGTAAAGTGGATCTACCATCTGTAACTATTTCCACTATACTCTCTGTTGCGTAGTTAAACTATCCAGACCTTTAACGGCTGTTAAATAACCACCTACCCTCCCTTAACTCTTATAGTCATATTGTTTTTCCTATTTCACTTCTGAATTTCGTGTATTAAATAATTTTTATTATAAATTAATAAAATTCCGAATTTTTGTTATTTTATGTACTTTTTATCTTCTAATCTCTTGTTTTCTTTTATTTTTAAAGTTTTTTAATATTTCCCATTACGAAATAAATAGCTTATATTAATTGAAATAGCCTTTTTAAGAAAAGGAGTGACTTATTATCCTTTTAACAAGCAATGAACGCATTAGATAGTAAAGCTCTCTTTAATTTTTTTAAAATAACATATGGACGGTGGTAAACATGCATCTATTAAAGCAATTTTCATTTAGTAAAAGGTTCCCTGAAATAGAAGTTGTCGGATCTGCTTTTGCAGGGAAACAAGATGATCTGATCCCTTTATCTTTTGGCTTTCCTGCACCTGAATCTCTTCCAGTTGATAAAATGACCGCAGCGACAGAAGCTGCAATGAATACACAAGGAAGACAAGCTTTGGCTTATAGTGGTGGAACTGGTCCTAAGAACATCCTAAATTGGATTAAAGAGCGATCTAAGCTGAGAGAAATTGAAGCAACAGAAAAAGAAATTATCGTTACTGCAGGAAGCTCCCAAGCGATTGATTTAATCACAAGAACACTCACAGATCCTGGTGATGAAATATGGGTAGAAGCACCAACCTTTTTTGGAGCCCTTAAAACATTTCGCTTAGCGGAAACGAATTTGCTTTCTTTTCCAATCGACGAACATGGCTTACGAGTGGATCTAGTCGAACAAGAGCTAATTCAACGGGTAAAAAATAATCTTCCTTTGCCAAAATTGATGTATATCATTCCAAATTACCAAAATCCAGGTGGCGTCAATTTATCTATTGAAAGAAGAAAACGCCTTGCTGAATTGGCTTATGAATACAATTTCTTTATTATTGAGGATGACGCCTATGTGGAGCTTTCCTTCAATAAAAACTACACTCCAGCTATTTATTCATTTGGACCTGAAAGAGTTATTTACTTAAGTACTTTTTCAAAGATAATCGCACCTGGCTTACGACTTGGTTGGGCAATTGGATTAAAAGAAATAATCGAAAAAATGCAAATTTTAAAAATAGATGGGTTAACAAGTGTGTATGTACAAGAAGTCACAAAGAATTTACTTGAACAAATAGATATGGATGAACAAATCAATAATTTGAATTCTATCTATCTTTCACGTAAAAACGCGATGGTTTCTGCGATAAAGCAACACTTTGGTGAAGATGTTTCCTTTCATGAACCACAAGGAGGTTTCTTTCTTTGGCTTACTTTCCCAGATGACATTGATACTAGTGAGTTTGTTGATGCCGCAATGCTGGCTGGTGTTTCCTATATCGCTGGTAAGCATTTCTTCTTACAAAACGAGGGATACAATCATATGCGTTTATGTTTTACTTTCTGTGAAGAAGAAATTATCCAAGAAGCAATTAAACGACTTGCAAAAACCTATTATGAGCATGTTAATAGTAAACAAATGATTGAGGAAGCAAATTAATGACTAATGTATCAAATATGCCTAAAATTTATATCAGAAGAACTATACCAGAAAAGTATCTTGCTCAAATATCTGCATTAGGAGCAGAAGTTATTGTGGATCATTGGGAATACGGAGAACCTGAACCACCGATAAGCCAGGATATTAGTGACTGTAATATTGTATTAACTTTAGGTTTAACTGATACCCTATCGATTTTGAAAAATGCCCCAAATATAAAATGGGTGCAATCATTAAGTGTTGGTCTGGATGCTCTTTTACATGAGGAAGTAAGAAAGAGTGATATTGTTATTACGAATACAAAGGGTTGCACATCTGTTCCAATCGCAGAACATACAATTGCGATGATGGCTGGTTTGGCAAGAGGAATACACTTAATGATTCGAAACCAGCTGGACAATAGGTGGGCGCCCACTCCTATTACGGACCTTTCAGGCTCAACAGTTGGAATAATTGGCTATGGGGAAATTGGAAAACAAATTGCTAAACGGGCAAAAGCATTGGATATGTTTGTCATCGGCTGTAAGAAAAGACCTTCCAAATTATCTGGTGAGGATCCTGCAGATAAAATCGTTGGTCTGGACCATATAGATGATGTGATAGCAGTGGCTGATTTTCTTATTCTTGCTTTGCCTTCAACCCCTGATACATACCAGCTGATTAACAAGGAAAGATTAGCAAAAATGAAAGAAAGTAGTTTTCTAATTAATATTGGAAGAGGAAATACGATCGAAGAAGAGGAACTCATCCATTTATTAAACGAGAAAAAAATTGCTGGAGCTGCATTGGATGTATTTGAGGTAGAGCCTTTGCCACATGAACACCCATTATGGGAGGTGGAAAATGTTATTATATCTCCACATAATGCCTTCTTTTCGCCAAACACTATAAATCGTTACATGGAGGTATTTCTAGAAAATATCCAGCGATTTAAAGATGGCAAAGACCTAATCAATGTAGTTGATAAACAATTGGGCTATTAATAAGGAAAAAACTGCCGAGATTAAATTCGGCAGTTTTTTTACTTGCTCATTCACTTATACTGTTTCAAACCCTTCTTTTTTCCATGCAGTTGTTCCGCCTTCGATAAAAGCAACATCAGTAAATCCCATTTGTTTTAATAAATATGCACCAAGTGATGCTTGTCCACCAAGACCGCATGTAACAAGAACTGGACGATTACGATCAGCTAATTCTGGATCTCTTAATTCTTCCGGCAATTCCAAATCAGCACGAATTGGAAGCATTCCTAAAGAGATATTAACAGAGCTTGGAATTAAGCCACATGCTCCTGCATCTGCTGCATCTTGCACATCAATTATGTAAGTGTTTGGGTTTTCCTCCATTTTCTTTTTTGCTTCTACAGATGAAATTCCAGGTACATTCTTTCTTGCTTCTTCGACTAGTTGACCAAAAGTTAATGGCATTTACATCACTCCTTATATTATCTAACATTTACATAGTAACAAAATTTTCCTCCATTTACTAATAAATCGCTTCCTTTTTTTACTCAGACAAGAACCTTGACATTATAATGGTAGAATAGTATTCTCCGTCTTCAAGTAGTTTATCCTTTTTTAATATTCCTTCTACTTCAAATCCAAATCGTTTATATAATTTTATTGCTTTCTCATTCGTTTCGATTACAGATAGTGTCATTTTCGCCATTTTATTTTCCGTTGCCCATGTTAAGGATGCTTGTAATAATTTCGGTCCAACTTTATAGCCCCAATAGTCCTTTAATACTCCAATGCCAAATTCTACTTTATGCATAAGACGTTTCAAGCTAGAGCCTTCGCATCGTGAAAAAGCAATAATTTGACCTGTTTCTGTTTCAGCTAGTAAAAACAATCGATTGAATCCTTGTAAATCTGTATGAATCAATTGTTTAAAATCATTTGGAGTTAGCATCCCTTCACCAGGATTTCGATCAAAGAAAGATGTTTCTCCATCTATTTTTAGCCTTATTTGCGAAAGTTGATCTGCGTCTTTTTCTTCTGCACATCTTATCGTATAACGTAATCCATTTTGATGATAAGAAATGGGAATTATTTTCATGAAATAGTATTCTCCTTCATTTAAGATTGTAAATATATACTAATATTATAAAAAATTACGCTAAGGTATGTAGAGGAACTATTAAGTCAATAGAATGAATCAATAAAAATCCTACTAAGATAATAATTCCTAATGAAAAAAACTCTCTCTAGAATGAGACATTTTGTCTAACTATTGAGCATTAACTTACCCAAAAAGCTAGAAAAAACTTGTCAACCTTCCATAGAGAGAGCTTCTCTTAATCTATTAGTTTTTTAATTTCTCACGTAATACCATTGGCAAAATACCACCATGGCGATAGTAATCAATTTCTACTTCAGAGTCAAAACGCACTAACGCTTCGAATGTAATCTTCTTTCCATCTTCTGTAGTAGCTGTTACTTCTAAGAAATCACGTGGTTTAACCGTTTCGTCTACATATACGTTAAATGTTTCTTTTCCCGTTAAACCTAAGCTTTCAGCATTCTCGCCCTCTTTAAATTGTAATGGAAGTACTCCCATTAACACTAAGTTAGAACGGTGAATTCTCTCAAAGCTTTCTGCGATAACTGTTTTAATACCTAATAGGTTTGTTCCTTTTGCAGCCCAGTCACGAGATGAACCCATTCCGTAATCTTTTCCTGCAATAACCATTAAGCCAGTTCCTTCTTCTTTGTACTTCATACATGCATCATAAATGGAGGTTACTTCACCTGTTGGCCAGTGCGTTGTGAATCCACCTTCTGTTCCTGGTGCAATTTGGTTACGAATACGTATATTCGCAAATGTTCCTCTCATCATAACTTCATGGTTACCACGACGAGAACCGTATGAGTTGAAATCACGTGGCGCTACACCATTATCTTTTAAGTATTTACCAGCTGGAGTATTTACTCCGATTGCACCTGCAGGAGAGATATGGTCAGTCGTTACCGAATCGCCGAACTTCCCTACAACTCGCAAGCTTTTTAATGGTAATACTTGTTCAGGATCAGGCTTTAATCCTTCAAAGAACGGTGGGTTTTGAATATAAGTAGAAGTATCATCAAAACTATATAACGAATCACTGCTTGTTTGAATTTCGTTCCAGCGCTCATTATCATCAAATACTCTGTCATATTCTTTATTAAATAGATCAGGCGTAACTGTTCGATGAACTAGTTCGTTTACTTCTTCTGTAGATGGCCAAATATCCTTAAAGAATACATCGTTACCATCTTTATCTTTTCCAATAGGTTCTTTTTGTAGGTCAATATCCACTGTTCCAGCAAGTGCATAAGCAACAACCAATGGTGGTGAAGCTAAATAGTTTGCTTTTACTAGCGGATGAATGCGGCCTTCAAAGTTACGGTTACCAGATAATACACTTGTTACAAGTAAATCGGAATCTGAAATAGCTTTCTCAATTTCTTCTTTAAGCGGACCTGAGTTACCGATACATGTCGTACATCCATAACCTACAAGGTTGAATCCAATTTGCTCTAAATATGGTAGTAGTCCAGAATCTCTTAAATAACCAGTAACTACTTTAGAACCTGGTGCTAAAGATGTTTTCACAAACTTAGGTACTTCCATACCTTTTTCTACTGCTTTTTTCGCAACTAATCCTGCACCAACTAATACATATGGATTGGATGTATTTGTACAGCTTGTAATCGCCGCAATTGCAACAGAGCCAGTCTTCATTGTAGTGGAATCTCCATTTGCAAAATCAACTACTACTTCTTTATCAAATTCGTCTGCTTTTAAGCCAAAACCTTGGTTTCCTTCTGGTGCTGTTACAGACGCATTAAATACCTCTTTCAATTTAGAAAGTGGAATTAAATCTTGCGGTCTTTTTGGACCAGAAAGATTTGGCTCAATTTCTGCTAGGTTTATCTCTACAACATCTGTATATACCGGTTCTAAATTCGGATCGAAGAATAAACCGTTTTCTTTACAGTAAGCCTCAACAACATTGATTTGCTCTTCGGAACGCCCAGTTAAGCGCATGTAGGATAAAGATTCCTTATCGACTGGGAAGAATCCACAAGTTGCTCCATATTCTGGTGCCATATTCGCAATGGTTGCACGGTCTGCAAGTGGTAATTGCGGGACACCAGGTCCATAGAATTCAACAAACTTTCCGACTACACCTTTTGAACGAAGTACTTGTGTTACTTTTAAGGCTAGGTCTGTTGCAGTAGAACCGTTTGGCATTTCACCAACAAGTTTTACCCCTACTACTTCTGGTACTGGAAAATAAGAAGGTTGTCCCAACATACCTGCTTCTGCTTCAATTCCACCAACACCCCAGCCAAGCACACCGATACCGTTAATCATTGTTGTATGAGAATCAGTACCAACTAATGTATCTGGGAATGTTTCGTATTCGCCCTCTGGCGTTTCATTAACATGTACTACATTTGCTAAATATTCTAAATTTACTTGGTGAACGATACCGGTTGCTGGCGGTACGGCACGATAATTATCAAATGCCTTTTGCGCCCAGCTTAAGAATTGATATCTTTCTGCATTTCTTTCGAATTCTAATTCCATATTTGCTTTTAATGCATCTGGAGTTCCGTATTTATCTACCTGGACACTGTGGTCGATAACTAGGTCTACTGGTTTCTCAGGATTAATTTTACTAGGATCTCCGCCTAAGTCAGCCATTGCTTTTCGTAGAGAAGCAAGGTCAACAACTGCAGGAACGCCTGTAAAGTCTTGGAGGATTACCCTCGAAGGTTTAAATGGAACATCAATTTCCTTTACCTCATCCGTTCCCCATTTTGCAAGATTTTCTACATGCTCTTGTTTAATAACAAAATCGTCCATTTGTCGTAAAACTGATTCTAGTAACACCTTGATAGAATAAGGCAATTTCGATACTTTACCGATTCCCTTCTTTTCCAAAGCTGCTAATTGATAGTAATGATAGCGCTTCCCACCTACTTCAAATGATTGGCGGGCATTATAAAAATCCTTTGCCATATGTATTACCCCCTCATTGTAATCATATACCAAAAATAGAAAAATAGTCGAACAATTTGATCACTCTATTATCTATTTACCATCTATAATTTTAATACAAGGAGCATGATAAGTAAATAACAAGTAAGTTATCAAATACGATAAGTTTTTCTTATTGACTTTCATTTTCTTGCTGAAAAAATAGACCATCGAAAAAGACTGGCTTTTCAGATGGTCTCCTATTTTAGATTTCGTTTACTTCGTCAACAATACTTTTTAAATCTTTTTGAAAGCTTTCTAATTGCTCCTTTTGATGCTCAGAAGCTACTTCCAAAGCATTTTCAATTTGTTGATATGTTTCATTTATTTCTTGTTTTAAATGCTTAAGCTGATGTCCATAATTAGCTGAGTCTTTTACTATATCCTGATAAAGATTCTGCGTTTCATACAAATTTCGTTGGGCATCTTGAAAAGCTTCTTGTTTATTACTATGATAAGGCATGTTCATATCCTCCTGCATTATATATTCATGTTGCTTACCAATAAGTTGTGCAGAGAATCATAAAAATATGCGGTATAAATGTCGGCTTGAAAAACCATTCTATAAAGGTAGTGAAGCAATACCTCTTCATGAAAAAACGAAAGGAGAGAATACAAATGAACAAAAATGATAGCAAAGATATGAGAAGAAACGCGCCTAAAGGGAATCAATCAGGACAGCCCGAGCCACTTAGCGGTAGCAAAAAGGTTAAAAATCGTAACCATTCAAGACAAAAGCATAACAACCACCATGATATGTAAGCAACACTAATTTATTTTTAATATATTATACTTGTCACACATTTACATGATCATATATGTGGTAAAAAGAGCCTTCTCAAAGTTGAGTTGGGCTCTTTTTACTTCTGATAAAAAGCAACAAAGAATTTTGTCAATCCATAAGCAAGCATTGAAATAATAACATCTATTAAAAAAACATGAAAATTATTTAGTCCTTTTACAAGGGCAATAAATCCAATTTTCTTTTCAATAGGAACAAATAGGAAGGCAATTACAGCAGCCAATACTATGGAGCATAATAGAAAATTCTTATCCTGTTTTATACAATACTGATATAATAGCATAAAAGAAACGGGAAGTAAGGAAGAGGTTATTCCAATGGCTTGTGGTAAGAACGGAAGAAGAAAATAATGATGATCCATAAGCCCCAATCTGATCAATATTATTTCTGTATAAGTCCATAGCATATGTACAGTGTATCCAAAGAATAGAATTTGAAGTGCTTTCCCTTTATCCAGTTTTATTAAAAGAACAATAAGTGGGAGAATTAAACAGGTTAGAATAATCCAAAATTGCCAGCTAGTCCAATCAGAATGCTCATGCCAATAGGAACTAATTAAAGAGGATACTTTCGCGCTTGCGTGGTTAATTTTACTCCAATACTCTTCAACTGACATAGTATTTCCTCTCATTAAAATTATTTATCTATTCTTCTGTAATTTGTCCTAGATACGTCATTTTATACTTAGGTGAAATGACTCTTTTTTAGTTATAAACCTATCTATCATGCCGTTATTTTAAAGTTTTGCTATAAAATCTTAAGAAAAAATAAAGAAATCTTTCTTATAATTAATTATTATTAAATAGGAAGGGAAAGAGAAAGCATGATACAATCTATTTCAAATACCAGCACAGGAATTACTAGCACAAGCACCCGTTCCTCTGATGTGACCAATCAAATTAAAACATTAGAAGCCCAAAAGCAACAATTACAATCACAGCAAACTCAAATTGAGCAAAATGAAAGCATTCAAGAAGAAGAAAGAGAAAAACAGATTGAACAGCTTAAAAAGCAAATTTCTGAAATAGAAGAACAGATTCAAGCACTGCAGAATCAGAAATCAGAAGGAAGTAGTAGTTCCAATACAGCTTCAAAAATACAAGAAGATAATATACTTATCAGTAGGGAAGCATACACTTTGTACAAGGATTCAAAAAAAGAAACGGAGAATAATCCAAAATAGTCCATATATCAAAAGTGAATATCCTATTCTTCACTTGATAAATATTGTTCAAAGCTTTGCTAAGATAGTGAGACCGATTTCAAGAGGAAACCGGTCTCCGTTATCTTTTATACTGAATAAATCTTAGCCAATGCTTTCAATAGTATTTTTCAAACTTGTATTGTCATACAAGCCAATTGTTTTTTTAGTTATGAAATGATTCATGCCTTCAGTAAGCTGTCATTGTGAATAATTCATGTTATCTGGTCTCCACGAACTTCTCCTATTTTTTCATTACAATATAGGCAAATTTAAGGCTGTATCAATATTTTGCAAATTAAGATTGATTTGTTCCTTTGGCTCAAAAGCGTGATACCAGCCTTTTTCAGCCATATAACTTGATAATCTTTCATGCATATCAAGTGCTTCATCTAAATGACGTCCGAGTATCTCTTTTATTTCAGGATGAACAGTTTCCGTTATTGCCATAGAATAATTTCTGATTCCGCTTTTTACTGAAATTAATAAATCAGTCGCAATCATTTGATCGGTTAAAGCATCCATGCCTGTCAAATATTCAATAATAGAATTCATTGCATTTTCACTCCTAAGCCTTCCATCTCTTTCGCTTTTGATAAGATAGAGGAAAATTCTTGTAGCTGTCTAGTTGAAAGGTCTACATCCTCCATCATCATATCTTTTAGCAGAGGGTCTGATACTAACGCACGCATTGTTTTGGATTTTGTCAAACAAATCGTTTTAAAAGTAGCTAATTCTTGAACCTCTAGCACCTCATGTAAACAATAGTTCATTTTATTCCCTTCTTTCCTTATGGTTTGAGAACAACTTTTATACAATTGTCTGTTTTCGTATCAAAAATTTCATAGCCGTGCTTTGCTTCACTAAGAGGTATAACGTGGCTAACTACATCACTTGGATCAATTTTGCCACTAGAGACTAATTCAAACATATATGGCATATAATGAATAACCGGTGCTTGTCCAGAACGAATATTAACATTGCGCTGCATAATATCCCCTAATGGAAAACCATTATATCTACCACCATAAACCCCTGTTAGTTGAATGGTTCCACATTTGCGAACTGCTTGGGCTGCCATGACTAGGGCACTCATTGTTCCGCCTTGTAGCTTCATGCCACTTGCTAGAAATTCTAGGTCATTCATCTTCCCATCCATTCCAACCGCATCTATTACAACATCTGCTCCACCTTTTGTGATTTCCTTTAAATAGTTTCCTACGTTTTCATGCTGTTCAAAATTAACTATTTCTACCTTATTCGTCCGTTTAGCATGTTGAAGCCGATAATCAATGTAATCTACAGCTATCACACGCTTTGCTCCTTTTAGCCAAGCAAACTTTTGTGAAAAAAGCCCAACAGGTCCACAACCAAATACAATGACCGTATCACCTTCCTTAACACCTGCATTATCAACACTCCAAAAACCTGTTGTCATTGCATCGGAAATTACACTTAGCTTTTCATCGGGCTCCTCACAAGTTTCTGGAATTTTAAAATGGGTAAAATTAGCAAAAGGCACCCGTAGATACTCTGCTTGTCCACCTGGATAGCCACCTGTATTTCCTGAATAGCCAAAATAGGCACCCATATCTCCATGATCATTGGAATTATCACATTGACTCTCCAAATTATTTTTACAATACTGGCATTCTCCACAAGCAATATTAAAAGGAATAATGACTCGATCCCCTTTTTTTAGTTTCGTTACACCGGGTCCAATTTCTTCCACAATTCCCATCGGTTCATGGCCAATTATATAATTTTCCTCTAAATTTGGAATCATTCCATGAATTAAATGCAAATCAGATCCACAAATAGCAGTGCTCGTTACCTTTATAATCATGTCATCTGCCTTTAAAATCTTCGGATCCTCTACTTCTTTCACTTCCACATTTTTAATTCCTTGATATGTTACTGCTTTCATTCCATATACCCTCCAAGTTTAATGCGCATCAGGTGTCCGATCAAACATTCCTTTGCGATTTGTTTCACCAGTAAATAAGTTCATATTTCCAATCATTATTATATTCTTTGCAGAAAGCTGGTCCAATTGATATTGCTCACTTAAATCATGGGGATGAAACCACTTTTTTTCCAACATCAATTCGGTAATTTCTTGATGCATTTGAATTGCCTGCTTAAGCTGTTTGCGCAAGAGAATTCTTAAATCAGGTGATGCTGTTTCAGTTAGTGCTACTGCTAAATTTCTTACTCCTTCTTTAGCGCGAATAAGAAAATCGGTTGCTAAGGTTGTATCAGCAAGCTCTGGCATATTTAATGCATTAATGGGATCAAGATAGTCATTGTTCAACTTTTATACCTTCCTCTCCATCTAAAATTGGTGTTGGACGCATTTCTGGGATTACCGTTTCAAATGGGCCATTCTTATACATTTCTTGTAGTTCTGACAGTGCCAAAATAGACTGTTCAACATCTTTTTTCATTAAATTTTTTAAGTCTTGGTCAAAAACAAGACCTTGCATTAACTTTGATTTTGCTATGCATAGTGTTTTAAAATTGATAACTTCATGTAAATCCAATGATTCATGTGGAGTCAAGCTTTTGCTTTCCATGACCAATTACCTCCTGTCTTAATAAGAATTACTTAGCTATTTTCTCCTTCTTTCGTTGTCATCTCACTAACAATATTTAACAATTAATTCCTTTTATAATAAATCCTCTCTATTTCGGTAAAAGAGAAAATAAAATTATGTACATTTTCCCTTTAATGTTCTTGTTTCTTTTGCTCATACTAATAAAGCAAATGACTTCTTGAAAGGATTAGGTTCTTATGCTAAATAAACAACAAATGTCCCATTTTCAAAAAGTATTAGATGAACAGAAAATAGATTTAGAAGTAAGATTTGATCAAAATGATAATTTAGGATTGAAAGATGGGCATTACCATGAATCTGTTGGAGAGTTATCAAGTTATGATAATCATCCAGGTGATGAAGGAACAGAGCTTTATGAGCGTGAGAAGGATATCGCCCTTGCTGAACATTATCATCATGAATATATGGGAGTTTTAAATGCTTTAAAAGCAATAGACGAAGGAACATACGGAAAATGCGCAACCTGTTCTCAAGATATACCGATTGAAAGATTGGAGGTTATTCCTACTACACTTTATTGTAGGGAACATTCTCCTGATCAGAAAATTTCTGAAAAGCGACCTGTGGAAGAAGAAATTTTAATGCCTCCTTTCGGCAAGTTTGATATGGATAATAAAGATGAATCTGTCGTATTTGATGCAGAGGATTCTTGGCAGGAGGTTTCTAGCTGGGGAACATCCGAGACGCCATCTGATTTTGCCCATCCAGTCTTTGATCATTATAATGACGTATACACAGAGAGCAATGAGAATATTGGCTATGTGGAAGATTACGAAAATTTCATCGGTGTAGATATAGAAGGGAAAAATATAACTGTCTATCCGAATGAGCAGCATAAACGATATGAACAAAGCTTAGACGAAGAAGGCATTATGACAACATTTGGTGACTTGCCTGCATATGAGCATGAACCTTATGTTGAAAATGAGGATTAAAATTATTTGTCTTTCTTAGGGGAGAGTATTCTCCCCTATACTTTGTAGATTCTCCGTCACTCTTTCCCCCTCTTTAGAATATGCTACATATACTAAGGAGGACTTAATATGAATGATGATAACTGGATTCATTTAATGGATGAATGGTTTAAAAATCATTTTCTTGATCCACTTACTTCCGTATTAGATGAAGCAGAATTTCGCATTGATGTATATGAAACAGAGAAGGAGTATATTGTCGAAGCATTTTTACCAAATTGCCGAGCAGGCGATATTCATATTTCAGTTGAAAAAAATCTCCTAATTATTAAGGCATTCCTTCAAGATTCGATTTCTTCTGAGGAAAAGAGGAGAACAATTGATTTTCCGATTGCTATAACTCAAAATCCAATACATGCTGTATACACAAATCAAATTCTTGAAATTTTCATTCAGAAAGAAAAGCAACAGAACTATTTGCAATCATCTTCTGTCCCAATTCAAAATCTATAAAGATAATTCCCTTTCATATGTTTTTAACAATGTATAATATTGGATGCCTTTTGTATGCTTTAAAGCACTTTTAGCATGCCTTTTCGCAATGTCCTCTTCCCCATTTTTTAACGCAATTTCTGCTAATAGTGCTTCTTTCATCCATTTTTTCTTTATCGCTTTCATCGACTTATTAGCTTCTGCTAATTTATTTTCTTTAATAAAAATCAATGTTCGATAGTACAGCTTTTGTTCTGATTTCTTTATTTTCTCTACCTCTTCCCCAAGATATAACGTCTTATCAAAATAAAGAGAAAATATAATCGTGAAAAGAGCATACTGAGACTGATACTTTTTCTGTTTTATCAGTTTCCGATAGCTCGTAATCACCCTTTTATCGTCTTTATTGCTTATCGCATAAACAAAGCTGTAATAGGGATGCTTTCTATTTTTTTTAAATAGCTTTTCCAATTTATTTATATTTCTCGTTGCGTTAACACTAATCAATGTTGTTAAGTACATGATGATTAGGACTATAATATAACAAATTAATATATTCAGAGTGACAGGAAATGAAAAATAGTTGTCCAATAGAAAGAAAGTAAAAAAAGCAACTATTATCCCAATAATAAACGTTATTACGGAAACCAAAACTATTCCTCCCTTATGTAAATAAAGCACGTGCTAATCGTTGTATTCCTTCTTTTATTTCCTTTTCTTCCAATCCCCCAAAACCTAGTAAAAAAGGATATCTGTCTTTTTTCTCTGTATAATAAGATTCCGTTGTATAAATTTTAATCCCTATTCTTTCTGCTTCTTCAAGAAATCTATCTTCTTTATTTGGAATACGGATAAGTAAATGTAAACCAGCCTTCTCCCCAATTACTTGCACTTGCTCTCCCATATATTCCTTTATGCATTGGACTAAGAACACATATTTTCTTTCATATACCTTGCGCATTCGCTTAATATGGCGTTCAAAATCTCCGTTATGAATAAAGCTTGCCAATGCCTGCTGTAAAAGTGGAGAGCTTGCTTGTGAATCAGGCCTCCTTTTTTCTTTCCATTTTTCAAGCAACACGTCTGGTAAAATCATATAGCTTATTCGTAGAGATGGCAAAAAAGCCTTTGAAAATGTCCCTAAATAAATGACTCGATCCTGTTGATCAATGGCTTTCATGCTTGGAATTGGCGCTCCTTGAAAACGGAACTCACTGTCATAATCATCTTCTAAAATATAGCCATCTCTTCTTTCTGCCCATTTTAATAGCTCTATACGTTTTCCAATAGGCATAATCTTCCCTATCGGAAATTGATGAGAAGGGGTAACATATGTAAGGTTACATGCACTGTTTAGAAGTGCCGACAAGTCATGCCCGTCCTCTTCTAAAACAGGTATTGATTGAATCGGGATTCCCCTTTCCATAAATACATTTCGTACTCCATCATATCCTGGCTCTTCCATCCCAATAAATAAGGACTTATCTTCCATAAGAGATAGCACTAGATGAATTAAATGTTCTGTCCCTGCCGTAATGACAAGATTGTCAGCAGTAGTTTGAATGCCCCGAGATCTATATAAATACCCAACCAATTCTTCTCTTAATGCTAATTCTCCTTGTTTATTGCCATACTTCATCCAGTGGGTCTGATTGTCCTCCATGACGGCTTTAATCGTCTTCTTCCAACCGTTTAGAGGGAAATTAACCCCATCAATATCTCCATAATGAAAGTCTATACAAGCATTTGTACCCGTCTCTGGACTTTTTGCAACTACTTTTTTCTGTTGCTGTGCTGTATATTCATAGCTAGGTAATGCAACAACCGTATAGCCACTTTTCTCCTTGCTCTCCACATATCCTTCCATCCATAATTGTTGGTATGCATCAATCACTGTATTTTTGCTAATATGCAAGAAACTCGCTAAATAGCGAATCGACGGTAGCTTTGTCCCAGCTTCTATTTTCCCTGTCAAAATCTCCTGTTTAAAATAGTGATACAACTGTATGTATACAGGCTCCTTCTTATCTTTATGCAAATGAATCGCAATATTCACGTTCTTCCCCCTATTTTTCGATGCTATTTAAATTTGTACCTATAAAATTATCTTAAACTGTTCCTATTGAAATGACTATTTATATTTTAAAATATAGAAACAATACAAGGAAGGGATGGAATAAATAATGAATGCGATGCGACAATCAACGATGGAAGTGACAGACAAGGAAAAAATTAATGATTTTTTACATAAAACAAATATAGGGCATCTTGGATTAGTGGATGAAAATGTTCCATATGTTATTCCATTAAATTATGTTTGGTTCCATGAATGTTTATACTTTCACGGTGCCAGTGAAGGCAGAAAAACGCGGATTATCCTTAAAAATAACCATGCTTGCTTTACTGTCAGTGAAGCAAGAGGCGTGATGAGCAATCCCATACCAGCTAAAGTAGATACTGCCTATATGAGTGTTATAGTCTTCGGAGAAGTTACACTGCTTGAGAATATCAATGAAAGCCGTGATGTCATGCAGGCAATGCTAAATAAGTATGTACCTGGATATTATGAGAAACCGCTCGCTAAATCTCATTTAGAAAGATATGTCTCGGCATTGGGGAGTAAAACAGCTATTTATAAAATTACTCCAAGCCATATTTCAGCAAAAGAAAATAAGTTAGATGAAGTAGCAAAATTCACCCCTGGTAGAACGATTAAAATGGATTCGTAAAGATGATTGGAATGGATGGATAGCCTAATTATTATCGAGTTAAGTTTTTGTCTTTTATCCTCTAACTCTAACGCTCCCATTTTTGGATGTTTTAGGCTATCCTTCTGTTGCCTTTAGAATGCTGTGCTCTCGCTTTGGGCACTGACGACCGGACAATATATCTTCTATCATGCTTTGAATCATATATTAGTTTTTCCAATCATACCCCACTGCTCATCAGCCCTATCCTCCACTTCCTCCCAAAATAAATTTTCCTATTCACGTATTATTTTCATAAAATGACAAACACTACCAATAGAATTATGGAGGTGACTTGTCTTAATGAAAAAAATTCTTCCTTCTCTTCTTCTTTTCTTAGGAGTATGCATGCAAGCAACACCTGCATTCGCTTCTCCAAGTGAAAAAGAAATAGAGACTTTAGCTAGTAAACTAGGTTGGACTACAGATGATTTAGAAGAATATTTAACATTTAAAGGATTAAACGTTAATGATTTTGATAATATACATTTATTAGAAAAACAGCTGGGCACCCCTATCACTCCTACAAATCTGGAAGAACTGCTTATTCAAAATTCGATGACAAGAGAAGAATTAGATATCTTATTGGCAGGCTATCATGAAACAGTAGAGAATTTTTGGTTTTTAGAAGATTTAGAGGTTGCCATTGATTTTTATAAAAATCATGAAGAGAAAATGCTGCAATTAGAAGAGTTTCTTGAGAATATCGGGTTTGACGACACAGAAAAACAGCAATTTTACGGGCACTTAAATAAACAAAGCCCTACCTTACTCGCAGCAAAAGTCGTGGAATGGAAAGAAAATTTAAATCGATTCCAAGAAATAGACCAAGAAAGCGAGATTAGTGATAAAGAAAATGCAGCGTTAACTCATTTTTGGCAAGATTTTTTTACCACAACAGCTATGAAGCCTGTACTAATAAGTATTGATGATAATGGGAAAAGAAAAGAGCTTGCACTAAGTGATCTTTTTAATAAACAAATGGATACAACCGTTGCAATTGAATTATATGATACCAACAATACGTTAATTGGAGATGCCATTGTGTCACCAGACATGGTTTCCTCTGTCGATGCAGTAGATAAAATGGTAGAATTGACCGAAGTAACAAAAGGTTTAGCTACTCTCTATGCAGCACAGCTTCCAAATACAGCATCACCGCTCCCTGTCATCCTATGTATTGGATACATGCTTGTACTAATAGGCGTGTTATTAACCTTTAGGAAACCATCTTATGAATAAGCCCAATAAAATTGGAGTTTTCTTCCTATCGATAGGATTGATAATGGTTTTCTATTCTCTTTCTAGCTATTGGAAGATTAATGCCATTATAGAGCAACCAGTTTTTCAGCCCAGCAGACAAATGGCCTTATCCAATTTAAGACAGGTACAACCAGGTGAAACAATTGGAGCAATCATTGTCCCTAATACGAAGAAGTCTATTCCCGTCTATGAAGGGACAAGTGCAAAAATTTTAGAAAAAGGTGCGGGTCACTATCGAAAAAGTGCTCTACCTGGCGAAAACAATAATATTGTACTGTCTGGACATCGTGATACTTTTTTCAGATTCCTTAAGGATTTAGAAAAGAATGATTCATTAATTCTCGAAACAAGAGAAAATGATTATGAATATAAAGTTACAAAATTCTCCATTGTAGATTCAAATGATTCAACCATTCTAACCCCTAAATCCAGACCAATTCTTACCTTAACCACATGTTATCCTTTTGCCTTTATTGGAAATGCACCGAAGAGATATATTGTTACCGCTGAATTAATAAATACAATTACTCTAGTAAACAAATAGGCCTGAACTTTTAACCGTCCAGGCCATTATATTATTTCCATGTTTTTAAAAATAGCAGTAATCTATTTTTCCAATCAAGGAGCTTTGTAATAGCTAAAGGCTGCTTCCCTTGTTTTTGCATTTCGTAAATACTTGCAATCGCAATGAGAATGGACCCAGCAATTAATAAATACACCCACCATGGGAAATTCCCCCAATATGGTCTTGTTTGTAACAAAACATTGAGAACAAGTACACCAATGCCAACAAAGAAATAGGATTTATACCGGAAGTAAAAACCAGAGAGAATGGACAAAATAGCAAGACCACCTAAGATTATCGCATCATAGATAGTATGGGAAATATATCCATCAATAGCTAATATAAGAGCTACAATAACGATAACTCCCCATTCAATATAGTGTAATGCCATTAGCTTACTTATTATTTTCTTTGTAGCAATCACCATGATTATCCAAGGCAATACAACTAACTCTGTCACAATATATTCTTTGATAGTAATAATCATTAGAAACGAATAATACGGAACGAGCAACAAATATATGCTTACAAGTTTAGGTATCCATTCGATTTCTTTTTTAACTCGTTTAATTTGCAAATAAGCTAGAAAAGAAAGGAACAATCCTGGTATTATAATATCCCAATTAAAGGTTGTTTCCACTCCAAATAACGATATTGTAGAAAGGATACTACCAATTAGATAAAAATCAATCCATTTTTCCCCATCTTCCTTCCACTTCAATATGGACGAGTAGACTGTCGTACTTATAAACAAAAACAATACTCCCCAAACACAAGTAAATACATAACGATCAAATGGGATAAACTCCTTTGCATACATCAATATTTCATTATTGATAAGCAGGAAGACAACTCCTCCAATGGAGAATAAATGCAGTTTCTCCAAATGAATTACAAGCAGCACAATCATAATATATAGTAGGATTACAAAATAACTGACCGTCGAAAATGGGTAAGCAAACAGCCAAGAAATAATCCCTAATACACTAAATGGTAGAAAAAAGTAAAGAAGCCCTACCTTATTCTGTGTTAGAAAGTACAAACCAAATAAAACAATTGACAGTACCATAAATGCAAGTTGATACGAATTTCCTCCTGCAAAATCAAATGAGATAATTGTCGCTAGAAAGAGATAACTAGATAGATAGCTACCATATCGAAAAGCCATTTTCACATATTTATTCGCAACTAAATAGATACTTATGCTATAAACAATGAACAAATAGATAAACGGAAGGAAGGAATCACTTCCTATAAATAAACGATCAATGACCATACTTCCAATAATATACACATGGGAAATCGTTAGGAATGGAAGCTTAAATGATGTATGTTTTAGCCCTAACGCAATAATAAACAGGCCAATCCATCCATACTTCATAAGCGTTTCAAAAAGAAATGTATCACTGTTCCAAATAGAACCAACAAGGGTTAAATAGCTAATCAAACTAACAATACCAATTAGCCATGCGATAAGATTGTTTTTTATTTTTCGATATAAATCGTAAAAAACAAGGATTGCTACTAAATACATTCCAGTTGTGACCCATTTGTTTAATGTGAAATATTCAAGAATTAGAAGCAATCCAAAGCCGTACAAGATTTGACCAATATAATAACCAATCCTTCCCATGTTCTTATCCAGTCTTTCATACAAACTTCCAGTTATGACGGTGAATATACTTCCTATCGCAATCGATAACGATAGTCCTTGTTCTTGTATAAAGCTGAATGTCTCTGCAGTCGTAAAATAAACACCAAAAACAGTAATCGGAATGAGATAGGAAAGGAGTTGGTTATGCGTTTTATTTCTTATCAAGCGCCTTCCTAAATATAGACTTAATGCTATTCCTCCTATCATGACAGGAATATACCACTTTCCAATAAAAATTGCTGTTGATAAAAAGGCTATTAACACCATCCAGGATACATTATAGATGGTAGATTCCTTTCTAATATCTTGTAAATAATGCCACTTATTAAATATGCCTAACAGAAATAATAGCACTATATTTATTCCATAGATTACAAGGAATAAGCTATCAACATCGTTTATTAACGAAAACAATACAGCTATATTCCATAAAGCTAGGTTCAAAAAAAGAACTGGCAAATAACGAATAAACGAATATGTTAGTTTTTTCGTTAAAAGAAGAAATTCAACGGCCAGTAAGAGATAAGCAAACACTAAATACATACTGCCTTCGAGAAAAAGTTCCCCATAAAATACAATAGTTACGAAAAAAGTGGCAAGTGCAATGACAAAGCTTGTAAACTCCCAAACTTTTCCCCATTCCAGCTTCTCTTTTAAGATAAACACAAAAAAGAGAAGGAGAATACTAAAGCAAGCAAAAGCTACTGGTAATAAGTCTTGAAGAATTGGATTGGTGAAAATTCGATAAAGACCAAACGCAATTGCAATGGTAATAAAAAAATGATCATGCTTTCGTTTCGTTAACGCAACGGTCATCATGAAAAGACTGCTGATTACTAAATAATAAAAACCATTTATCATACTGCTATCAAATAGAAATGTCATAAATAATGCAGTTAAAATTAACTGTAGTTGAACAATTGGTGTCAGTTCCTTCTGATAGTATTGTATCCATTTTAAATGCTGACACTTCAATAAAACATATATCAATATAAATTGATAGATTATCATAAAAAAGAAGAATCCATCTTGAGCTAACGGGAGGAAAGCAAAGAGAAAAGCAAGCGTTCCAGTTATTGTCCCAATGGTCAGGATTTTATATAGACCAGACTTTAAATAAACAGCTAGAGCAGTATAGATTGGGAATAATACCAATCCAGCTATTACCCCTAATAAAAATCGACCTTCACCATGCATAGAAAGATAGTCCCCTGCTAGCTGAAAAAAGCTGACGGAAACAAATCCTATTGGCAAAAAAAGACTCCCAAGGAGAAAGAAAGCAAATGCAGTATGATCAATTTTGATAATTTTTTTCGATAATAAACCAACCCCAAAAAATAAAATCGAAACAAAAAAGATCGATACTGCTTTCATCCATCCTGGCATAGAGTCCCAATTACTAGTCGCAACGACTAACCCGCCTATTAGCAGTAGTGCTACTCCTAAATAAAGCATCACCCCTATATTTCGTTCACGGAGCTGTTCAGCAGTATACTTTTTCTTTTCCTTTACAGGCTGCTTTTTCACAATTACTTTTTTTACAGGTTTTTTTTCTAATCCTTCCTTTTCTAGCTCCTTCTTTTTCTCTTCATCTGTTATATACCGCTCAAAGCCAGCAGTTATGTCCATATAACTTTCGTATGATATGTATTGCTTTGTATATAAAATTTCCAAAATGCGATTAAAAATGGCAATCGTATTCTTCTGCATTCCATGCATCCTTTCTTCTTAACAAGCCTTAATTCTTACAATTTCATCTAATGGTGTAATTTTACATCATCATTTATGATTTTTCAATATATTTTATTTTCTAAAAAAGAGGATATTCTTTTTATATAACGAATTTATTTTTCATATCGAAATAATTGGAGGAATACAGAAATGAAAATGATTGAAGATTATTTAAAAGAGAAGCGAAATGTCCACTTGGAAGAATTATTTTCTTTCTTATCATTGGAAAGTATCAGTGCCCTCCCCGAGCATAAAGAAGATATACAGAAAACAGCTGAATGGTTAGTACAGGCACTTACGAATGCAGGCTTAGAAAATGCTTCCATCTATCAAACAAAAGGCAATCCAGTTGTTTATGCAGATTGGCTTCATGCAGAAGGAAAACCTACTGTATTAGTATATGGGCACTATGATGTACAGCCAGTCGACCCACTAGAACTATGGGATACTCCCCCTTTCTCACCTGAAATACGAGATGAGAAACTCTATGCAAGAGGTGCAAGTGATGATAAGGGACAGGTTTTTATGCATATTAAAGCTATTGAAGGGATTCTTCAAACAAATGGTTCTCTTCCAGTAAATATAAAATTTTGCATAGAAGGAGAAGAGGAAGTTGGCAGTCCTACCCTTCCTCTCTTTGCAGAAGAAAACAAGGAGTTATTAGGTGCTGATGTGATTGTTATTTCCGATACGGGGATGATAGAACAAGGGAAACCAACCATTTGCTATGGTCTTCGTGGTTTATGTGGCATGGAAATTCATGTTAAAGGTCCAAGAAGTGATCTTCATTCTGGATTATTTGGAGGAGCGATTCAAAATCCAATTGCTGCCATAAGCGGGCTATTAGCAAGCTTTCACGATCAAAATGGAGTAATTGCTGTAGAAGGATTTTATGATCGTGTAACACCTTTAACACCAGATGAAAAGGAAGCCTTTAAAGCATTGCAAATTTCAGATGACACTTTCATCGAGCAAACTGGCTCCCCTACTCTATTCGGTGAAGAAGGATTTTCTACTTTAGAAAGGCTTTGGGTGCGTCCTACTCTTGAAATCAATGGAATAAAAGGTGGCTTTCAAGGAACTGGCGTAAAAACCGTTATCCCTTCAGAAGCTAGTGCAAAAATTACCTGTAGACTTGTGCCTGCTCAGGATCCTGAAGAAATAGTTGCATTATTAGAGAAACATATTGAGGCTCATAAACCAAAGGGTGTAGATGTAACAGTTCAATTATTTGATAAAGGTACTCCTTTTGTTACGCCATTTGATCATAAAGCGATACAAGCAGCTGGCAAAGCTTATGAAACAGTGTATAAGGTGCCAACTTCCTATACGCGTGGTGGTGGATCTATTCCAATTGTTGCAGCATTTGACCAAATTTTAAATCTGCCTGTTGTGTTAATGGGATTTGGATTACCAGATGAAAATTTCCACGCCCCAAATGAACATTTCCATTTAGAAAATTATGATAAAGGCTTACAAACTATTTGCCATTATTGGTTTGAACTTGCAGAAGTCTGGTAAGAAAACCAAAAAAATTACTTACTAATAAAGCAGCAGCCAAAATACACTTTGTCACAGGGGCTCTCCCCTGTTTCGCGAAACATCGAGTTCGTGTATTTCGGCTGCTCCGTTTTACTTATTACTTCCAACCACTTTTAAATTCATCTATCTTTTTTTAGAAAAATATTATCTTCCATCAATTAACTCATAAGTATCTTCCTTTATCCACTCAAAATATGGATTCAGAATTCCATCTTCTATATACATAGCTAATCCATGCATGGCTCTTGTGCAGGCTGTGTAAAACAATTCCTTTTCTAAATCGCCCTGATAGCTTGATGCATTATAAAGAATCACTCCATCAAACTCGATTCCTTTAGCTAAATAAGCAGGGATAACGGAAATGCCTTTTTCATAGGATGTGGTGCCCTTTTGAATAAATCTTGCTTCTACTTTCTCTTTAAGCATTTCGTATACTTTACTGCTTTCTTTAATCGTTTTACAAATAACTGCAATTGTTTTATAGCCATTACCCTTCCAGTCTTCGATTCGCTTTAATAAATCATCTATTTGCTTAGCCGAATCTCCTACACTTACTACATGTGGTTTTTCACCATGACGATTAAAAGGTTCGATTTTGTCTCCATTTACAGCAAGGCCTCTTGTAAACTCCACAATTTCCTTGGTCGAACGATAGCTTTTCATTAAAACGATGCTTTCGACATCTTCCTTTTTTCCATTAGCAACAATCTCATTATGCTGGTGGGCATATATTGCTTGATTAATGTCGCCAAGTAGCGTCATTTTGCTATAAGGAAATAGCTCTTTTAAGTAATTAATTTGAAAATCAGAATAATCTTGTGCTTCATCAATAAATACTTGACGAATTCCCGAAGTGGATTTTTTTCCTTCCAATTTATCCTTTAAATACGCAAAAGGTGTAGCATCTTCGTACGACAGTGTTCTATTTTGCAGGTTTAAGATGGTTTGCTCGCCAATCCTTCTCCATTCGTCCATCGTTAATTGTGCAGGACAGCTTAAATCGAAAATCCCTTTATACATAGCAGAAACATCAATAAATCGCAATTTTTTAATAGCCGCATAGATAGACTTAAAGTGCTTATTAACAATAATTTTCCGCAAGAATTTTTCCTCTTGATCGAAATAGTCGAAGTCTTCTTCTTTTTGAGCTGCATGAAATGCTTCCAAATACTCCTCTTTATCCAACAGCTCCATTTCGTTATCAACCCAACCTTGTTTTCTTTCGGTTCTTGCATGCTTTTTCATTTCTTTTTGGGCCCATTCAATTAATAATTGCATTCGGTTTGGTATGGATATATGGCTCTCCATTTCATAAAATTTTCTCATCAATTCTTCACTTGATATAAATACTTTGTTTTGAAATACGATATCCTTAAATACGACACCATCTTTATGTAAATTATCTAAATACTCATCGATAAGCTTTTTAAACGCTTTACTACTTTTAAACTGAATACTTTTTAATCTATTTTCTTTTTTTAGTGAGTCCGTTTCCGTTAACAAATATTCTAATTGGGAAAAGGAATCCTCTACTTGAAAAGATTTTCCAATTCGTGATTGTAAATACTCATAAAAAGTAGACTGGCGCATATTTTCTTCCCCAAGCTCCGGCAAGACTGTAGACACGTAGCTATTAAATAATGGGTTAGGTGAAAACAGCATAATATTATCTGATTTCAATGTATCACGATGCTTGTATAACAAATAAGCTACACGTTGCAATGCAGCAGATGTTTTTCCGCTTCCTGCCACGCCCTGCACAAGTAAGTATTTGCTTTTTTCATTGCGTATAATTTGATTCTGTTCCTTTTGAATCGTCGCAACGATTGATTTCATCATGGAATTAGCATTATTGCCAAGTACTTCAAGCAATAGCTCATCTCCAATCGTTACTCCTGTATCAAATAAACTGATAAGCTTCCCGTCTCGGATGATAAATTGTCTTTTTAATAGTAAATCACCCTCAATTTTCCCACCAGGCGTTTCATAAGATGCTGGTCCTGGCGAATAATCATAATAAACACTTGAAATAGGAGCTCGCCAATCATAAATATAAAATGTCTCATTTTTTTTATCCATAAAAGAAGCAATGCCAATATATATTTCTTCTGTGCCTTCCCCTTCCTCATTGAAATCAATTCTGCCAAAGTAAGGAGTATCCTTCAATTTTTGAAGAACCTTTTGTTGCTGATGAATTTGCCCATAAGTTCGTTCCCGTTCTCCAAGGAGCTCTGCTTGTTGTTTTATACTCGTAAAGGTTTCAATAACATCATCTGGTTCATCAAGGTTTACCGTAACATCCTCCCAAAAGGTTGAACGTAATTGACCAACATCACCGCCAATATTGTGAATGTCTTTTTCCATCACATTCAACTTATCGTCGATTTCCTTGCGAACAAAATCTATCCTCTTTTGTTCCTGGACCTTTTCTTTCGCTTCTTTATTACTCATATTGCATACACCCCTAATCAATTATCTTGACAAGCAGAACAATTATGTGATATCATTATAATAGATAAATTATATGTATTTTACTGAAGATAAATTGATATCACTAAAAGATTCATTTATTTTAACATATTCCGAATTAATTTTCCACTTTAATAAGCATAGACATCCCATAGCCTTTACGGATATGGGATTTATTATGTGTATTTATATTTTTGCCATCTTGCGTTTGAATGAAACTCCTTCTCTCCTCTTTAAATATATATAGAGGAAAAAGAAAAATATCCCACTAAAAGCTCGTAAAAATCCAGAAATATTCATCGCTGTATAAATATTCGTTGTTTCCAAAATAAATACACCAAATTGTGGGGCAATAAAAGCAACAAACGCAAGTAAAATATTATAATTAGAAATACATAAACTGCGATTATCCTCATTTGTCACATCCAATAATTGATTAAATAGCATTAAGACAGTACCTGACACAAATAATCCAGCAAATATATTCGTTATCACAAGAAAAACAAGATTGGTTGAAAAGATCGTGATGAATGGGGCGATTGCCATTCCAAGCGATACTAAGATAAGCATCTTTGCATTGGAATGTTTATCTGCCATTCTTGCCCACCATTTAAAACTAATAATTTGACCAATTGAATTAGCAACGGCAAATAAACTGATCCATAATCCTGTAGCTCCAGCGTATTTTATTTGATAGATACTAAACAAGGTCCAACACATTTGCCATGCAAAATTAAAAAACAAGGCGCTAATGATAAAATATAAAAAAGCTTTATTTCTAAACACAGAAATCCCAAAATGCGTAGTCCTTTTTTTAGGCAATTCTTTCTTTTTCGGCTCCACATGCTTCTTCAAATAATTTATTTCAAGCAAACCTAATACAAAAGCTAATAAATATAATCCAACAAAAGGAATTGGATCTGTTTTATCAAAAAATTGAAGAAATATGCCAATAAAAAAAGTAGAGATCATCCCGATTAAAGTCATCATTTTATTTCTTGTGCTAAAAAAATCACTTCGTCTATCTTCTTGAATAATGTCCCCTATAAATGCCTGCCAGCTTAAATTCGCAAAGGAAAAAGGAAAATTCATGATCCCAACCAAAACAATAAAGACGATTACTTGATATTTATCAGGTATAAAAACGACTAATGCAATACCAACTAAAAAAAGCCTTGCAGCTAAAAAAGAATACACGGTAAACATCTTCTTCTCCTGAAGCCTATTAATGATCAATGAACCAATAATCATCGCAAACATTCCAATAAATGGAGGAAGCGAGCTAATTAAACCAACTTGATAATTGGTTGCTCCTAAAACACTTATTGCAAAGAGTGGAAAATAGTTATTAGAGATGTTCAAAATTATCGTTGTGTAAACTCCATTCTTGATGCTTAGCCTTTCATTTTCTGAATTCGTCTGTTCTGATTCCATCATTCCTATATCATCCTTTTTCTTATCAAAATTATTTCAATTTCTGAAATATTCATTGTTATCATACTCTCATCCTTCTTAACCTGCAAGCCTTTTTTAAAAGAATTTGATGAAATATTTTTGAACATTTAGAGCCTTTTTATAAGCCAAAAAAACAGCTTCAAACATCCGTATTTCAGCCAAAGAATTATAGATTCTTTGGCTTTATAGATTATCTATTATAGTATTTTTCTGCCTTTCTTTTTAAAGACAAAAAGAGGCTGGGACAAAACTAAATAACTAGTCTTTAAAGACGAACAATCTTTAATTTAGCTCTTAAATAAAGCTACTTTCTCATGATGGTTATCTATGTTTTTTAATATAGTTAAGTGTAAAAACTCAGTCGTTCCATTGCGCTACAGACGCACGATGCGCCGGGGAGGAAGCTGAGCCTCGCATGCGAGGGCACTGAAAAAGTCTAGTTCTCCAAATAAAATGAGGTTTTATTTATTTGAAAGCGAATAATAAGTTGGTTTGGAGAGGCGTCCGCTCGACTCCTACGGGAGATGCGAGAAAGTCCGAGACCCTGCAGGAGCGTAGCGACGAAGCGGCTCGGCGCTCGCCCCGTGGAAAGCGAGCGGTAAGCCTCGGAAAACAAAAATCTACACTAAGTTAGAATGGTTTGGTAACTACCGATTCACCAGGTAATTCACTTTTTCAGTGGCCTCCTCTCATGCGCTGCGGGGTCTTAGCCTTTCCTCTATTTCCCGCAGGAGTCGAGCGTCCTCCGCTTCATTTCACTTCGTTTTTAAACCTTTTTCTAAAAAAACAAACACGAACTTTTATGTAATATAATTACATTTTAGTCCGTGTTTGTTGTTGGTTGAAATACTTATGTCCCAGCCTTTTTTATTTCACATTATTCTTCTACTGATTCCTCAGTTTCAGTTGTTGTTGTAGAACCTTTTATATAATTATAATCATCACGATTAATTGGCGTGAATCCATCCGGCTGATGGAATCTTAATAAATCTTTCATGACAATGTTGTCTGATGCTTGTAATTCTGCAGCAGCTGCTTCTGCTTGTTCAGCACCTTGTTCTGCATCAACTAACTCGCCATCAGCATTATAATAGTTATCACCAATTTTTGTTAGGGTTGGAGACACATAGTCACCATTTCTAAATGGAACTGTTTCACGATGCTGTTCAGATAGTAAATCAGAACCTACTTGTAAATAATCCTTTGTATCAATACCTAGAAGATGCATTAATGTTGGTATAACATCTACTTCGCCACCAAATTCACTTACTACATTTCCTTCTACACCTGGTACATGGATAAATAACGGTACTCGCTGTAGCTGTGCGTTCATAAATGGTGTTACTTCATCGACGCCAAGCACTTGAGCCATTGCTTTATTATGATTTTCAGAAATACCATAATGGTCACCGTACATAACAATAACTGTATTATCATATAAGCCAGATTCTTTTAATTCTTCAAAGAATAAGCGAATCGATTCATCTAAATAATGAGCTGATTGGAAATAATGGTTTACGGCATTATCACCAAAGTCCCCTGCTGGGAAGTCCGTATCGCCTTCATCCATTTCGAATGGATGGTGGTTGGATAACGTAATAAACTTCGTATAAAAAGGCTGCTTTAATCCTTCAAGTAAAGGCATACTTTGTTCGAAGAACGGGATATCCTTCATTCCATAATTTTTCGTATTTTCCTCTGACATATCATAATACTCAGCATCAAAGAAATAATCGTACCCTATCGTTTTATACATTTCATTACGATTCCAGAAAGTTTTATAGTTACCATGGAACGCAGCAGAAGTATATCCTTCCCCTTTAAGAATGGCGGGTGCTGATTGTAAGGTATTTTGTGCTTTATTTACAAAAACAGCTCCTTGAGACATTCCATATAAGGAATTCTCCATCATGAATTCAGCATCAGAGGTTTTTCCCTGCCCTGTTTGATGGAAAAAGTTATCAAAATAGAAAGTATTATCATCTTTAATTAAAGAGTTTAAAAACGGCGTTACTTCTTCTCCGTTTAATTCATAATTAATAATAAAGCTTTGCAGTGATTCCAATGAAACGTAAATAACGTTTTTACCTTCAGCCGCACCAAAATATTTATCATTTGGCTCAGCATAATTAGCACTTATAAAGTTTTGCACTTCAGTAATATCACTGCTATCGGCTAAAGCTCTTTGACTTTCAGATCTAGCGTTTTGCACGATATCATAAATGGTAAAGTTGTATGCGCCTAAATATTTTACTAAATAATTTCTATCAAATGAACGACTTAATAATTGCGGGCGATCTGCCTCTGCTAATCCTAAATTGATAACAAATGTCAAAATAGCTAGTGCAAAAACAGATTTTGCTGCTCTTCTATTTTTTTGTATCGTAGGTTTATACGCTTTTGTTGCTAGTAAGACGATTAAAATAATAACATCTAGGAAATAAAGAATATCATAAGGTTTAAGTAATGATAAAATACTGTCACTTAACTGTCCACCATTAACTTTTACCTGCATTACAACTGGAACTGTTATAAAGTCTGTAAAGAATCGATAATACACAATGTTTGCATACAATAAAGCAGACATTAACGCTGTATTAATCGTAATATAAACAGGCTGTGCTTTCCCTTTAACAAATAAAGCAAGTCCAATAAAGAGAAGTGCAGAGCTTAATGGATTAATAAATAATAGAAATTCCTGCATAGGTCCTTGTACACCAATGCTGAACTCTACCTTATATCCAATATACGTTTTCATCCAAAATAAAAATATGGCGATTAAAAAGAAAGAAGAATGTTTAGATAACATTTTACGAAATAATTCTGCTGTACCTTTCAATCCCGTTCACCTCAATTCAAAATTTACAATTTCTAAAGTAATTTGTTTATTTTCCCTTAATTAGTGCTACCTTATCTACATATGTTACTGCCCTTCCTTTTGTTCATCCTAGTTAAGAAGTAGCAGCTAATGAAAATGCCGTTATCCATTATAACATATCATTTTCAAAATGGTTATTCCTTTTACTTCCTATTAATAGAAATTTACTTAAAGTAGATTTCAAATTAATCACATCTTACATTAAATTAATGAATATTTCCAGCAATATCTATATTTATACGAAAAATAGGGCTAAAAGAACAGAATTTGTGTTTTTTCGACAAGAATGAATAATAGCAGATATTTTCTAAAATGAAAATGGTAAATACTCACAGCCCTCTCTTTCTTCCCCAATCATAAGTATGATAAACAGCGAACAAGCATATTTAATATTCATTTTTTTAATAGTATAATGGTGTAGATAGTAAAAGGAGGAATTTCATTTGATACATATTGATCAAAAAGAATATTTTGCTCTATTAGAGCAATTGCTTAATGTCACTAGTCCATCAGGGAATACAGAAACAATTATTCAATTTATAGAGAAATATTTAAAAGAGGCCAATATTTCTACTTATCAAAATAATAAAGGAGGATTGATTGCGACACTTCCTGGAAAAATTACAGACAAACAGCGCATGCTTACTGCACATGTTGATACACTTGGGGCGATGGTAAAGGAAATCAAACCGAATGGCAGACTGCGCTTAGATTTAATTGGCGGTTTCACATACAATAGCATTGAAGGAGAAAATTGTATAATCGAAACTTCTTCTGGTATGACATATACAGGAACAATCCTTCTTCATCAAGCATCTGTCCATGTATATAAAGAAGCCAGAACGCTTGAGCGTAATCAAGCCAATATGGAAGTTCGCATTGACGAAATGGTTAAGAATCAAGAAGAAGTGAATAACCTTGGCATTGCTGTGGGTGACTTTGTATCTTTTTACCCACGTGTAGAGGTTACTCCTTCTGGCTTTATTAAATCAAGACATTTAGATGATAAAGCGAGTGCAGCGATTCTTTTACTATTAATAAAAAAATTGAAAGAAAATAACATTGAATTACCGTATACAACAAACTTTCTTCTTTCGAATAACGAGGAAATTGGCTATGGCGGAAATTCCAATATTCCTGTAGAAACTGTTGAATATATGGCTGTTGACATGGGAGCAATGGGAGATGGTCAATCAACAGACGAGTACACTGTATCCATTTGTGTGAAGGATTCAAGCGGACCTTATCATTATGCTTTAAGAAAGCATCTTATTCAATTAGCAGACAAGCATGAAGTACCATACCAACTAGATATTTATCCATATTATGGATCTGATGCTTCTGCTGCCATTCGATCTGGTCACGATATCAAACATGCTTTGATTGGGCCAGGAATTGATTCCTCACATGCCTATGAACGTACACATTTTTCTTCTGTTGAAGCAACAGGAAAATTAATTTATCATTATTTACTTAGTGAATTAGTCTAAATTGTTAACAAAAAGAGGATGACATTATCATGTCATCCTCTTTTTGTTATTCTGGTCTTTTGCCCTTTTGCAAATCTTTCATTGTTAATCCAAAATCCATTTGAAAATGGGGATAATCCTTAAAATTAGCCCAGTCTCCTCCCCACTGAAAACCTAATTCTTTTGCTATTTCAACCACTTCCATCCAATCACTTTTGCCATTTCCATTCCCATCATAGTCCATATCCCAGATGACTACACCGTTAATATCTAAAAGAGCGAAGTCTATTGCTAGTCCATAATTATGATAAGACTCCCCGCCCTTTGCATTGGTTACAATTGAACCATCTGTCGTTCTTCCTTGCTCATATAAACGATCTTGCTCTTCTATACTTCTAAAGTCCTCTGTAATGACAGTCCGAATTCCAATATCACCTGCCTTTTGAACAAGGATATCTTTCTTTTCCTTTACAATAGGATTCAATTCAGTAGGCATTGGCACATCATTATAGTCTCTTTCAGGCACATTTAATTTCCAATATATTAGAAGAATAAAGATAAAAATTAATAATATAAAAATGCTTCTGCCATGCTTCTTTCTTTTTTTTCGCAAAATTACGCTCCCATACTTCTGATGTTGTTTTCATTCATTAAGCCGATGATTTTGGACCGATAGTTAATTTTTTGGGGACATGAAATAGATGCCAGATCATGGACAGAAGGATTCCCCTTTTCTAGATTTGACATGCCAATACAGCCACTGACTTATCCATCCCGTCTCTACCATATTTTAATGTAAATATTCAAAGCGAGTAGTGCTTCCAGTCTGTCCAGCAATAACCTCTAATCTAACTTCCATTCGATCCTTTAATTCAGGAACGTGGGAAATGACCCCGACTAATCGTCCTGCATTTTGGATATCCATCAGTGTTTCAATTGCTTGATCTAGCGACTCTGGATCTAGCGTTCCAAAGCCCTCATCAATGAACATCGTTTCCAGTGAGATTCCACCAGCAAAATTTTGTACGACATCACTTAAACCTAATGCTAAGGATAATGCTGCCTTAAAACTTTCTCCTCCTGATAATGTTTTAACATGCCTTTCTTGTCCAGTATATTGATCAAATACGAGTAATTCTAATCCACTTTGCACATTTCCCTTTGATCGATCACTCTTTCGGACAAGCTTATATCGCCCACTAGTCATTTTTTTAAGTCTACTGTTCGCTTGAAGTAATATTTCATCTAAAAAGGATGCAAGAACATAGCGCTCAAATGTAATTCTTTGTGCATTTTGACCTCTTGAAATATCATATAAATGCCCAACAAGATTAAATTGATTTTCTAATTCTCTTACTTTCCGGTTTATTTCAAGTACTTGTGCTTGGATTTCTTTATTATCTTTTTGTTTTATTATCATATTTGTATGCTCTTGCTGGAATCTATTTTCTTCTTCCACTATTCTTGTTAGCTTCGTTTCGAGCTCTTCTATATTTGGAACCGCAATATCTTTAAGTGCAACTTCTAAATCCTTTAAGCGATCAGAAGCAGAACGACACTCTTCTCGATATGCTTGAACCGCTGCTTTTAGCTTTTCTACTTCTTGTTCCTGCAATTTACTTTCTGCATAGGATCGATAGGTTGGAAACCCTTGCTTTGCCATTTTTTCTAAGAATATATCCCTTTCTGTCTGTAAGCTTTCGGATAGCTGCCTAATTTGTTTTTCTAGGCTTTCTAAACGAACTAACTCCTTTTGTGATTTTTCTTTCGTATTCTGCAACTTTTCTTGAGCTAAAGCAAATTGAGCTTCCAATTTTTCTAACCGCAGCATACTTTCTTGCGATACTTTTTTATATTTGGGTAATTCTCTCAAGTCGGCCGGAATCGTATCCTGCATTTTTTTTAAGGTTGTATTTTGTTCCGTATATTCAATAGTTGTTTCTCTTATTACTTCTGTTGTTTGTTCAAGTAGTGCTTGCACTTCTTGAAATTGCACTTCAACATCAGATAGAGACAACTTCATTTTTTCCATCTCTATTGTTTGCGCCTCTAATTTCTTTTGCTCAAGACTCAATTCCTGCAATTGATTTTTAATTGTATTTGCTGTTATCTCGCTATCCCCATCACTAAATAAAGGATAGACATCGACAACCTTTTTTAGCTTATTCTTTGCATCTTCTGTATACCATTTCCATTGTGTATTGGCCTCAAGCCAAGCAGTTTCTGCTTTTGTTTTTTCTTTTTCTATGCTTTCAAGATCCTTTTTTGCACTTTTTCGATCCTCCTCAGAGAAATCTTCGGTATGAAGATGATTTGTTGCTGGACTTGGATGATGTACACTTCCACAAACCGGACATGCTTCATCCACTTTTAAACTTGCTGCTAAAATAAGCGATTGGTTGGCAATCCACTTATTTTCAAGTTCTTCTACTAATGCTTTTGCATCATCATATCTATTTAATACTTGATCTAGCAATTGTTTTTTTGAATTGGCATCAGACTTTCGTTTCATGCTAGTATGTTCTACTTCCATATATTCATTTATTCTTTCTAATATAGTTTGCAGATTCCGAATTTTATCTTTATTATCTAGAAGTAATTCCTTCATACCGTCTAGCTGTTTTATCCGCTCTTTATACTTTTGAATAGTAATCTCTTTTTCTTTTCGTTGTTTTTGAAGGATTTCTTGTTTAGAAGCATGGCTTTTCATCGCTTTTGTTAATTGATGGAGCTTTCCTTCTACTTCCGCATACTGCAGAACATCCTTTTCCATATTTTTCAATTCAACAAGGTAATTAGCTAATTGTTTACGCTCTTCTTCTTTCGTTATCTCTTCCTTATATAGTTGATCTGCTTCCATTAGTTGTGCTTTAAGCGCTTCTATAGATGTTCGAATTGCCTTTTCTTCTTCTTTTCTATCATCAATTTGTCTTTTTAAGTGATGACAAATTTCCTCTTGCTGTGCAAGGACGGCAGCTTTTTGGGCTAAATCGATTTTCTTTTCTATTTCTGTATATTCCGTTTTCTGACTTTCCAATTCCTTTAAACGTGTGGAAAGATCTTCTTTTAACTTCATTTGCTTAATTATCGATTCTGCTTCAAATAAATGCTGTTTAATGACATCTCGTTCTTTATTTTTCTCGTCGACCTTCGTTTGTAATCTTCCTACCTCTTTTTCCATCGACTCTATTTCTCGCTCTAATAGCGGGAGAATGGCGACATCGTTCTCACTATCTTGTGCCATTTGTGCAATTAAATCTTTATTAAATACTGCAGCTATTTTAGATAGTGAATTTGTACGTAATATTACCTTTTGCTCAACTTCCTTTTTTAGTCCTTGTGCCTGCTCCTTTAGTTTATCTTCAATACGCTTATACATTTCTGTATGGAATAAACGTTGCAAGATATTCTCTTTTTCTTTACTGTCTGATGTAAGTAATTTGCGAAATTCCCCTTGTGGAATCATCAGTATTTGGCGAAATTGATTGCTATCAATTTGCATAATTTCCTTCACTTTTTCATCTACATCACGAACAGAGGAAGCAACAAGCAATTCCTTTCCTTCTTCATCGAATGTAAAGAGTTCAGCTTTCGCACCAATTGTCGTAAATCCATCTCCTCTTTCTTTTTTCTTCTCTTGCTGAGGAGATCGAGTGATGAGATAACGTTTTTCCTTTAATTTAAATTCAAAACTGACTTCTGTTAATAAGGAATCATCGGCAAATTGACTTCTTAATTCTTGCCCATTGCGATCTTCCCCGCTGGCTTTGCCGTAAATAGCATAGCTAATCCCATCAAAAATAGTAGTTTTACCTGATCCTGTTTTTCCAGAGATGACAAACATTGTACGATTGCCTAAAACAGTAAAATCAATAACCTCTTTGTGAGCATATGGACCAAATGCCTGCATGGTTAGTTTTAATGGTCTCATTTTCGTCCCTCCTCTCTTAGAACTTGATTAATAACACTCGCCATCCAATCCTTTTTCTCTTCTGAAAAGGTTACAGTAGTCATTTCTTCGTAAAAAGATGCAAATAATTCCAGTTCATTTTGCTGTATTTCCTTTTGCACTTGCAAAACAGACTTATCTTTTCGATCTTTGTTTTCTATTTTTCTTTCTAAGTGCAGAACATTTGGGTAGACTTGTCTTAGCTTTTGGATTGGATCAAGTATCGCTCCTTCATCAAGCAAAGTTATTTTCAAATAATCATCTACTTTTTGTTGCTGATAAAAATTTATATCTAGCAGTTCTTCTATATGACCTTCTAGCTCTCTCATATCTTTCTCCGGTGTTAGCGCATGATATTTTTGCGTAAAATTCCCTTTTTCATCCATTTCAATAATGGACACAGATTTCTTTTGCTTCGCTTCGGAAAATGAATATTTCATTAAGGAGCCTGAATATTTAACCGTTTGATGATTAATAGCCTCCGGGCTATGCAAATGACCTAAAGCACTATAAGCAAAGGGGGCAAACAATTCAGCTCCGACACAGCCTGATCCACCGACAGATAAAATCCGCTCCGAATCAGATGTTTTCCCCCCCAGTACAAAGCTATGTCCAATCAACACATTTGGTTCATTAATCTGCAAATTATTTTCCATTTTACCAATAATGGCTTTCATTGCGTCATGATGATTTAGAATCGAATCATCCTCTAGCATTTTTCTGACTACTACTGGCTCGCAATATGGTACTAAGTAGAAATTAACCCCAGCTAAAGACACCGGTGAAAAGCTATTTTCGATTTTTCCATTTAAATAAAATTGATTTTTCTGGTACCAAGAACTTCCGAAAGATAATCTTTCTGCACTATCATGGTTTCCAGATATAGCAAGTATTGGTGTATTTAGCTCAACATTAATAAAATATAAAACCTCATCCAGTAAATTAACGGCATCTGTAGGCGGAATGGAGCGATCATATAAGTCGCCTGCAATAATGACAGCATCTGGCTTTTCTTTCTCTACCAGCTCCATAAATTGTTTCAGCATAAAGCGTTGATCTTCTGTCATGTATAATCCATGAACTAATTTCCCCAAATGCCAATCGGCAGTATGAATAAATTTCACTATTTTCACCTCTAAAATTTTTTATGAAAAAGCATTTTTGGCTGTTTTCGTAAAGTTTGTTGCTATATCTGCACCCTGTATACACTTCGTTTACAATCGGGCGCTACATTCTAATCTCATCAGATTGTACGTATATGCAGAGTGCTTCTTATTACTAATAATTTTTGTAACCCTATGAAAATGCAACTATTTATAAGCTGCATTTACGCTTATTATTTACTTCAATTTATTCCATGCAGTAAAGTCATAATGCATTTACATGGAGATAAAAGCATATATTCTATCATTATAGCAAACATTTTGTAAGAGAAGGAATGAGAGAAAAAGTAAACCAATTATTTCTATTTACATAAATCTAATAGAGCTGGTTATATATAATGAGGGATATGGTATAGAAAAAGGTCAGACCTTTTAAGAGATCTGACCTTTTTTATATGAGGAATGCTATTATTATATTTTAGTAACGTTAGCAGCTTGAGGTCCACGAGCACCTTCTACTACTTCAAATGAAACGTCTTGGCCTTCTTCTAAAGATTTAAAACCTTCCACTTGAATCGCTGAATAGTGAACGAATACATCATTTCCGTCTTCTGCTTCAATAAAACCAAATCCTTTTTCTGCATTAAACCATTTAACTTTACCGTTTTTCATGTGAAAAAATCCTCCTAAAAAGCTTTGCTAGCTTCATCTTTTAATTACCATTTTCATCGCATAAGCATTAAACTATTAATCTCTTAAAATATAAGTTCGATCAATAAATAACATACTAAATACGTTAATAACGGTTAATGTAAATTTAACATTTTTAACTATTATTGTCAATAGAAAACCCTTTCATTTTCCAAACAATTATAATTAATAGAGAAGCTCTTTCATTCTATCCTTTTATTAATTCGGGTAAACTTTGAATTGATTTGATCATAATATCCAGTTTCGTTTCAATTCTATTCAGCAAATAGAAACTGATTACAATTGGAAATCCAACTTGGCTTATAAATGAAATCAAGTCTTCCATTATAAGTTCCTCCTCATAGTATCTCTTTATTACCTTAGGGCTACTGGCATGGAAACCATTAGCCCTTAAGCAATTTGTTCAAAAACCGTTACTAATCGTTAAATCTCATAATCAGTTACATTTCTTTCAACAAGGCGTATTCCTTTCACTGCAATTAATTCTCCGTTCGCACTGCTTAATGCATTAGCTGAAATAATACTTTGCATGACTGTTGATACTTGTTCCGCATCTACTGGTTCAACAGGACTTTCAAGGGAAATTTTTGTTGACTTCCCATTACTCGTTTCAAAAGTTAACTCTAATGATTTCGCCATTTAAGATTCTCCTTTCATTCCTATTTAGGTGTTACTACGGCTGAATAATTTCTGAGACATCATTTCTTTCAATAGAAAATAAAGTATAAGTAACTAGCGATGATAAACTTGCTGCGATCTCAGCTAGCTGTTCAGGGGATGCCGTTTGCTTAACATTCCTAAACGTCTTTGTTACATAATTAGGATCCCCGTTTTCCTTCATACCATTTTGAAACGTTAGCTTAATACTTGATTCATTCCAAATTGCTTCTGCCATCTCCATCACCTCCTTTCACTCCCTAAATAGAGGAAAGGAAAGAAAAAGGACAGTGTATGAATAAATAAGATGATTTTTTCTTAGAGTGTTTTCTGTCATAGGTTATGTAACAATCATTTTTCTTCCTTAGTACATATGCTAGTAATATAGAATAAAAGGAGGGAAAATACTGTGGAATGGTTACAATCTTTTTTACTTGACCATTATTATATATTAGTACCGGTTCTATGGATCATCGGCTATGCTCTTAAGCAAACGCCAATAATACCTGATTGGTCTATCATTTGGATTCTTCTCCTAGCATCTATTGTATTAGCCACTTTTGCATATGGATTTAGCTTTGAAGCAGTTACTAACGGCATTATAGCTGCAGGAGTATCTGTATTCGGACACCAGCTTGTCAAACAGACAGTTAAGGATAGAACGAAATAGTTCTATTCTATAGATACATGGTAAAGGGATGATTACATGTTTTTGCTAAAAAAGAGCCGATCTTCCTTTTGTTTATACAAAAAGATCGACTCTTTCTATTTATAGCTAATTATAATGTAAAATGGGACACAGTTTTTTGAAGCCTTGATGCAATTTCCGATAACCTTTTAGCTGAATCTGTCATCTCGGTCATAGATGCTAACTGCTCCTCTGTTGCTGCAGACGTTTCTTGTGTAAAGGAAATACTTTCTGCCGAAATTTTATAAACACTTTCCATAATCCGCTTCATTTCATTGCTATTTTTTGATAGCTCTTCTATTTCATTCGTTACTTCTTGTACATTTTCTGATACATCGGAAACAGATTGAAAAATTTCTTTAAAGGCGATACTTGTTTTTTCCGTTTCTAAGAGACCTTTACTTACAATCGAGTTAGTATTATTCATGCCATCAACTGCCAGGCTTATTTCCTTTTGAATCGTATCCGTTACATGTTGAATTAAATGGGCAGAATTACTGCTCTCTTCAGCAAGTTTTCTAACCTCGTCTGCCACAACAGAAAATCCTTTACCATGTTCTCCTGCTCTTGCAGCTTCGATGGCTGCATTTAATGCCAATAGATTTGTTTGCTCTGCGACATTCGTTATTAATTCAGCAATTTTTTTAATTTCTACAGACTTTTCTTCCAGCATTTTGATGGTCAGGGAGGAATCTTCAACAGAATAACTTATGTCCTTCATTTTATGAACCACATCATCAATGGAGCGATTACCGTCCTTTGCCTTCTGCATGGAGCCAGTCATTTTTTCTTTCATACTGAAACTACGTACGGTTATTTCTTCCATGCTTTTATTCATAAGACTGTAATTCTCAACTGCAATTTGAAATTGGTTTAATTGGCTCTCCACTTGTTCTACCGTTTTTTCTGAAATACTAGAAACCTGTTCCGCCACAATCGCCGTTTCTTTTGCACTATTTTCCATTTCCGTACTACTGGCAGTAACGATATTAGCTGTCTCTCTTACCTCCTGGATAATTAAGCCTAATTCATCGTTCATTATACTTAATGATTGGACCATTTCTCCAAATTCATCATTTCGCTTTCCTTTCACTTCTTGCTTTGTAAGATTCCCTTCACTAACCTTTTTGATAATACGAGAAGAATCTCTCATGCCTCTTGCTATCGTTCTACTAATCCACACAGCAAGTATGACTGCTGAAATCATCGCAAAGGCACTTATTGCAAGGACTATATAAATATAAATCTTTGTTTCACTTTCTACTTTGCCTCTTATTTCACTCATTCTTGTTTCTTCATATTTAATTAACTGATCTGTTTGATTACTAAATTCAGTACGAATGTCATTAGACTGATTAATAAGGGAAAGATAATTTTCTTCATTTTCTAAAATTTTTTCCTGGACTGCCTTGTCACCTAGAACTAAAAAATCAGCTTGAAGCTTTTGGATGCTTTCAAATAAGTCTTTACTAGTAGCATCGTTTTCCATACTATTTAATGTATCAAAATCATTCACCAGTCTTTTCGAACTACTATCATAATTTGTCAGATAGGAGGTTTCTCCTGTAAGTAAATATCCATTTATACCATCTGATTGGAGCAACATGTCTATTTTCATGTTTTTTAAGATGATTACCTTATTTACTTGCTGATCAATCACATTTGTGTAGTTTTTATCAACCTTTGCAATTTGTGTTATAGAGAGAGTCGCAATTAATAAAATACATATAATAACTAAGAGAAAACCTAGCCCCAACTTTTTTGTAATTGTAAATCTCATAACCTTCTCCCTTCTATATTAACCAATTAAGATTTTTAAGAAATTAATGACTTTTTCTATTATTCTATGATGATTATTCTATTATACTAGCAATTAAGACTTTTTTACTAGATAGTTTTTTAGTAAAAAAATTTTTTCCATCGTTACAGATTTACTCCAACATAAAAAACTAGCAGGAATTCACACATGAATTCCTGCTAGTTTAGCGATATTTACCTTAATGGACAGTGCTTAATTTTTTTGCCAGCTTCTTGTAATTGAAATACATAGAAATTCGCCAAGGTACTATCATACAGAAAGCTAGCATCCAGAACATGCCTCCTAATGGTCCCACATCAATTGAACTGCTTAAAATAAATTTAGCAACAATTCTAATGGCTAATAGTCCAAATAAAATATAGACAAATGCTTTCGAATTAATTAAATATATATCCTGATCCTTAATTTCAAACTTTGTTGTTTTAATTAAAAGAAATGAGAATAATATTCCCGCAATGGCTGCTTCCAAAATTTCCTGTCCAGTAATCCGAAAATAAGGAAAAACAAACATAAGTGCACCTGTACTCATAAAAAATGGAGGAAGAATAATCTTTTTTGGTGAAACTGGCTTCGTAGCCGCTTTCATTCTTAACACCATAAAAAAGACACCCATAAACACTGCGATACATGTTGAAATTATGACAGAAGCCATAGAAAAAACCCCTTTACTTACCTTTTATCTCATAATAATATTTTTAATCTTACCATCAAGATTAGTCCTCTGTCCATTTTTTATAGAACAACAGTGTCTAATTAACGGCAAAAAAAAACGGATACGATAAACATATCCTTTAATACTACACAATCGTTATTTTAAAACTCTATTTATTGCATCTAGTACACGTGTATCATCAAAAGGCTTTACAATAAAATCCTTTGCACCTGCTTCAATTGCTTCAACGACCATTTTTTGTTGCCCCATTGCAGAACACATAATTATTTTTGCCTGCGGAAATTCTTGTTTTATTTCTTTAACAGCGTCCAATCCGCTCATCTCTGGCATTGTAATATCCATTGTGACCAAATCCGGATCTAATTCACGATACAATCTTACTGCTTCTTTCCCGTTTTCTCCTTCACCAACTACTTCATGATTTGATTTAGTTAAAATATTTGAGAGAGTAATTCTCATAAACTTTGCATCATCCACAATCAATATTCTAGCCATCTTGCTTCCTCCTCAACACCCAAAAACAAAAAATCTATTAATATAAATTTATTTACTATCCCTTATTTCAATATAGCGAATCTTTATGATAATTTCAATCTATTTTGTCATAATATATGACAAACCATGGCATGTATGTGTCTAACTTTTTGAGATTTTAAACGAATTTTCTATCCTACTTTTTAACTATCATTATACAGGAACATAAGACTATTAAAAGCCTTGAAAATCGCCAAATATTGGTGAAATGACGCGTGTTAACCATTTCATTCCATCCATATATAACAATATACCCATTAAAATCATACAATAACCACCAATTTTCATCCAATAATGACTATACTTTTTTAGCTTGTTCAAATGTGAGACAAAATAAGACAATAAGATAAACGGAAAAGCAAATCCAAGAATGTAGGCTGTTAAATATAGTAAGCTCGTTTCTGGATGAAGGCTTGCTAATGATAAAACTGTTGCTAGAATTGGACCATTGCATGGAGTCCAGCCTGCTGCAAAACTTAAACCGATTAAAAAGGAGCCAAGATACCCTGTTGGTCTTGTTTTAAAGGAAAAACGATATTCTTTCATCAACCACTTAGGCTGCCATAACCCAATTATCATGAGACCAAACAAGATAATAAGAATGGATCCTATCTTTCTAACTTCTTCTTGATATGTCTTAAAGTATGTCCCTATGATGGACGAACCGAAACCGAGCGTTATAAAAATAAGTGAAAACCCTAAAAGGAATAATAGTGTATGCCAAAAGCTAGCATTTTTAATGATACTTCCCTTTTCAAGCTGCCCAATTGACATTCCAGTAATATAGGATAAATATGCTGGATATAATGGTAAACAGCATGGAGAAATAAAACTTAAAAAACCTGCACCCAAAGCTATAAATAAATTTATATCAACCATTATTTATTTCTCACCTTCTCCCATATATTAACTATATGCTTGTTCAATCTGTTTATGTACTTTTCAATATTTTTGCATTTACTTCCAAAAATAGATATAATTAAATAAATCATTTTCAAAAAAATAGAAACTTGCATTAGTGGGGATACTTCCTACTATCTTGTATGAGTAAATTAATATCAAACTATGTTTCCTAACGATTTCACAACTATTAGAGTTATCAGGATTAATATACGGAAAGGACCATATACCATGCTAAAAAAGCAATTACTAACTCAAATTGAATTAAAACGGTCAGAGCTAATTGAAATTGCTATGAAACATGGTTTTTCATCGTCCTCAGCCATTATATGCAGTCAAGAATTAGATGTATTACTAAATAAATATAATGAAATGAATCTAAAAAAAGAATTTCCTAACTTTCGAAAATCAAAAGAGCAATGGAATGTTTAAGCAAAAAAACCGAAGTTAACCGCAAATACTGCGGAAATCTTCGGTTTTTTATTCGCTTAAAAGGCTTTTTGCTATTTTAAGTAAGTTCTACTTGATGCTCTACCGTTTCTTCAATAGAATCTGCCGCTCCATTTTGAAGAAGATACATTTTATAATACAATCCCTTTTGCTGAAGCAATTGCTGATGATTACCTCTTTCAACAATATTTCCTTTATGAAGGACAAGAATTAAGTCCGCATCTTGAATAGTAGAAAGACGATGAGCAATTGCAATTGTTGTTCTACCTTTACGCATTTTTGATAAGGCAAACTGAATTGCCTCTTCTGTTTCTGTATCAATATTTGCGGTTGCTTCATCCAAAATCAAGACTTTCGGATTGGTCAAGATTGTGCGCGCAAACGCAATAAGTTGGCGCTGTCCGCTAGAAAATGCAGAACCTCTTTCGACCACTTTATGATTATATTGATCCTCTAGCTTTTCTATAAACTGGTTCGCTTGCACAAATTTTGCCGCTTCGATTACTTCTTCGTCCCGAACTTCCCTATTATATAGACGGATATTATCCTTTACTGTCCCATAAAAGAGGAACGGATCTTGTAGTACCAAGCCCATTTTCTCGCGGAGTTCATGCTTGCTGAAGGTCTTTAACGATTTGCCGTCAATAAGAATATCCCCTTTTCCAAAATCATAAAACCGCATAAGTAGATTAACAATCGAGCTTTTTCCACTTCCGGTATGCCCTACTAATGCAACAGTTTCTCCTTCGCGAGCAGTAAAGGAAATATTTTTCAATACATCTTGTTTGCCATCATAGGAAAATGTAACATTTTTGAATTCAATAACTCCATTTTCAATTTTATTCTTGCTATCGGGCACAAGAGTTGGCTCTAAATCTTCCTCATCCAAAATAGTAAATACGCGAAACGCAGATACAATTGCTTGTTGGTATAGCGATAAACGCATCATCATATTATTTACAGGTTCGAAAAAACGGTCTAAATAGCTAACAAACGCGTATAATACACCGATTTCAATTGGATTCGTAAAAGAAGATATTCCAAAATAACTTAACACAAGAATTAGACCTAAGACATAGACTAGATCTATTGCTGGTCTAAGCAATAAACCTTCAAGCTTTATATTCTTCATTCCTGCTTTATAGTGCTTTGTATTAATATCATCAAACTCCGCATTTAATCTTTTTTCTTGTCTGAATACTTGAATAATATTCATTCCCTGTAAAGATTCGCTAAGTTTCGCATTTAACTGGCTTAATCGTTCTCTAATATCCTGATAAAAGCTAGCACTATACTTTCGATACGTATAAATAATAAATCCAAGAATCGGCAGTAAAATTAAACAAATGGCACCGAGCTTTACATTTAACACAAACATCGCGATTACGATGCCAAATATCATAAATCCACTTTGAATAAAAGTCGCAAGAACGCTAACAAACATATCTTTAATTGCCTCTGTATCATTCGTAACACGCGAAACAATACTTCCAGCGGGAATTTTGTCAAAAAAGCGTAGTCCTAGTGTATGAATTTTTGAAAATACATCAACTCGAAGCTGCTGGATAATGTATAACGCTATTTCTTGAAACTTAAACAATTGAAAATACATAATTACGACATTCATTATTTGAATAAGAATATAGGTTATGCCCAATACCGCTAATGGCTGTAATTCTAAATTACGTGGTGTTAAATAATCATCAATAAATACTTTAATTAAGTACGGTCCTGCAAGTTCTCCCAATGTTGATAAAATTAGAAGAGCGAAAGCAATCATTACCGCTTTCTTGTGTGGTTTAATATAACGCAATAAACGAAACAATACTTTTCGCTGTTGTTCACTCGTCAATTTAATTGTCTTATCCATTTGTATCCCCCATGCTGACCATTACTTCTAAAGCTTGGCGATGGTACATCTCTTTATACCAACCATTTTCTTTCACAAGCTTTTGATGGTCCCCACTTTGAATAATTTGCCCCTCATCTAATACAATGATAAGGTCTGCATGCTCAATTGCACTTAATCGATGTGAAGTAATGATCGTTGTTTTCCCTTCCCTATTTTCCTTCAGGGCTGTTAAAATGGTTTCCTCGGTTTTTGCATCCACCGCTGAAAGGGAATCATCTAAAATAAGAATTTCTGGATTCATCAGAAGTGCTCTTGCAATAGAAATCCGTTGTTTTTGACCACCAGATAAGGAAACTCCTCTTTCTCCGACAACTGTGTCGTAGCCATCTGTAAACATAAGGATATCCTCATGAATATTTGCCAACCTTGCAGCCTCATGGATTTCTTTCTCAGAAGCATTCGGATTTGTAAAAGCAATATTTTCTCTTACACTAGCGGAAAAGAGAAAATGCTCCTGTGGTACATACCCAATCGAAACTCTTAATGCATCTATATCTATTTGTTTTATTTCTGTCCCGTTAATCATTATCTTTCCATCGTAATGATCATATTCTCTAAATAACAATTTTAAGAGTGTTGTTTTCCCAGCCCCAGTTTTCCCTACTATTCCAAGTGTCTGCCCTCGTTTTAAATGATATTGGATGTTTTGTAGAACGTCTACTTTCTTGTTATAGGAAAATTTTTTCAAATCGTACATAATGTCTCCTGCTGGAGGAGTCTTGATAGCTGCTGGATTATTGATAATATCAACTCTGGTTTCAAGCAACGCAGTAACTCGGTCGTAAGACGCTCTCCCTCTTTCCATAATATTAAAGAGCCATCCAAATGCAAGCATTGGCCAAATCAGTAGTCCCAGATAGGTAGTAAAGGAAACAAGCTGTCCTAAACTGAGTTCACCATTAATAACATAACGAGAGCCAAAAACAATCGCTAAAAAGAAAGAGATACTTACAATAATAGAGATGGTCGGATCATATAACGCATCCACACGAGCCACCTTAATATTCTTATCTACAACATCAAGAGAGGACTTACGAAAATCTTCTACATCTTCTTTTTCTTGCCCAAATGTTTTTAATACCTTTATTCCCGAAATACTTTCTTGTGTCTTATCATTTAAAGAAGAAAAAGCAGCCTGTGCTTGATGAAAATATTTATGTATTAATGAGCCATAATAGCTAGTCAATATTGCCATTAAAGGCATGGGTAATAAACAAATAAGCGTAAGTTTCCAGCTTATGGTTGTAGCCATTGCTATAATAACAAATCCGCCTGTTGCTAATGAATCAACTAGTGTAAGCACTCCCTGCCCAGCTGTTTGCTGGATAGCTTGAACATCATTTGTTGCATGTGCCATTAAATCCCCCGTGCGATTTCGCTGATAAAAGGACTGGGACATCTTTGTAAAATGACTATATAATTGATTCCTCAATAATTTTCCAAGCTTGACAGCTGATCCAAATATCATCACTCGCCAATAATAACGTAGCACATACATGGCTATAGCTGATGCAACTAGAATTCCTAACCACTGTAATAAAATGGACCAATTCAACGTCCTTCCTTGAATATGGTCAACTACAATACCAACTACTCTTGGAGGAATAAGCTGCAGAACTGCAACTAAAATCAACAGGAAAACTCCTCCAACATATGCCTTCTTCTCCTGCATAAAATACCATTTTAAATCGAAAAAAACTTTCAAACTTATACACCTCTTGTCTGTTGGAAACTAATTATGTAAAAATACCCTTCATTAGTTTAGCAAAATATTTAGGAACTGGAAAGAAATTTTATTATATTTTCAAAATATTTAATGGAGTAAAAATATTAGTTCTTTTAGGATGATATTACTTTATTAATCGTCTTTTTATCTAGTGTGTATGTTGCTTTATATTTCTCGATAATGTTTTGTCTATTTCCCGTCTCTCCCCCTAATCGAATATGTGTTCGTATATAAATTTAGTTTAATATCGCCATTGTTAGCTGTCAATACAAAAAGGAATAAATGTTCGAATAACTCATCTTTTGTAATATGGTTTAAAAAAATTTAATTAAATTAATTTTCTGTATATATGTTATAATAAAAAGGTTGTTTATTTAGAAATCAAATTTGTTAAAGGAGGCGTTCATTATGACAAACAAGCAATTTAATCATATCGATTCCAAGGGGAATATGCCTAATTAACAAAACTATTTAGGATTCCCCAAATTTGAAAAGGGGAAACAATGATGAATACTGCCAAAGTAAAAATTGTAGAACTGAATGCTGATAATTGGTATACATGCTGTGGATTAAACTTATCAGAGGAACAAGCAAAATTTATGGAACCAAATGCTATATCTATCGCTCAATCTAAATTTGCACCAACTTTGAATCCGTTTGCTATCTATTATGAAGAGAATGTAGTAGGTTTTTTAATGTTCAATTCTTCAATCGAAGAACTTGGTGGCATTGGATATATAGAATCATGATTGATAAAGATTTCCAAGGACAAGGGATAGGAAAAGCAGCCACTTTATTAATGGTAGCGGAAATGAGAAAAATACCTGATCTCAAAAAAATTGTGGTTGGCTATCATCCCGAAAATAAAGCAGCCCATTCTTTGTATTCCAGTTTGGGGTTTATTGATAATGGAGATAGATTTGGGAAAGAAATGGCTGTTGTTAAAAATATAAAATAAAGCTTCTATCAGAATGGACATCTATCCTTACTGCAACTAAGGTTGGGACATAAACATTGCAGCTAACAATAAATACGAACGATTATGCGGTTAGTTTACATAATCGTTCGTATTTATATTTTAGAAAAAGGTTTAAAAATGAAGTGAAATGGAGCGGAGGACGGTCGACTCCTGCTGGAAGTAGAGCAAGCTTTAGACCCCACAAAACTTAAGCCGAGGAGCCTTTTTTTAATTTATTTACATTCTTTTTAAATAATCCAAAAAGGAATCCTTCATTTCATCTTTTAAATAGTTGCATCTATATTTTTCATATTTTTGGTCTGAATTAAGAGAAAAAAGATAGGTGGAATGTGGCATATTCACCTTTTCTCCTATCTAAAATAAACAGACCTTCACCAATTGTACTAACCTCAAAAAATTAAATTCTTTATTATAACTTTTAGCAATCAGTATAAATTTAGGAGAGGGTTTCTCATATTTCATTAATTAATTCGATAAAATCTTCAGCAGAAAGAACATTGAATGAATATTGTGATACATCGAACATGCCGCTTTTATAGTCATTTGAAATAATAAAGTCTGCGTTATAACCTATGGCACATTGCACAAACATTAAATCTGTTTTATCTTTAATCTCAGAAACATCATCCATATCTGCTATATTTACTGAACTACCATAATAAAATAATTTTGAAATGTAATTTAAAGTTTTCAATCTATCATTTTTATCATCGATAAATTTTCTAGCGAAATTTTTAGTAACATATAATAATTCGCCTATACTATCTTGTGAAAAACCTAAATATATTTTATTATCTCTTATTAGTTTAAGAATAGTTTGGCAATTTGAATTACCATAAAACTATCCTTGAATGAAAATGTTTGTATCAATAACTACTTTATACTTTTTCGTCATCTTCTTTTATAATTTAATGCTTTTTTAATTTCATCAGGAGTTAGATTTTTTTCACTAATTGTTTTTTGAATAATGTCTTGAAGATCATCCATGAAGTCTAATACTTGGTCTTCTTTTTTTATGACTGTTGCCATGTCTTTTTCCTCCCTATTATCCATATAGTAACACCACCTTAAAAGAAGTTATTACTATACTTTATTGCCTATATTGTACCATATATTCCTCTTCGGAAGAAGAAATTCATTGGGATATTTTCTCATTGACAAAACAAAATAATTTGAAATAAAGAATATTTTGTCAATTATCGAGGTTTTTGGAAAAATAAATAAGCCAGGAGTTAAAACCCGTCCTAAGCATTTTCAACAATGTTTTTAATTGTATCTACTAACTCTTCAATACGTTCTTTGTGCGAAATTATATATACTCTAGCTGTTGAATAAAGATTCCCTTACAACATACACGTAAATCAATAACTTCAGTCACGTTTGGAAAATTCTCAGTAGCTTGTAATCCTATAACTTCTGCATCTGAAAAAAGTTAAACCACTTCCTTCACCAAAAATCGATATACCAAAATCATTAATATATTTGTATTATTAGTTCGAGAAAGGTAACTAAAGCGATTCAACTTTTCTAGCAATCTTCTCTTCATATTTTTTAGATTCAAACCCTAAGAGGAATGCTCTGTGATCTTAAACATTGAAACAATAATTTGAGCTTGTAAACCCTCTAATTGTATAATTCTAATATAAGCTTTTACATCATGTACTGTTATAAAATCTTACACAGTAATTCCTTTTTTCTCTTGTAGATAATGTTTCATCGCTCGATACTCTTGATTTTTGTTAATAATTTTTTTGTGAATCTAATACAAAAAACCACCTTCCTATTGGTTTAGTTTCCAACAGAATAGGCGGTTTTAACTAGTTTGATGACAGATTAACCAATTTCACTTAAAACTTCTATGTTTGTTTCATCTATCACTAATAATCACGTTATAAAAACGAATGATTGCTATCTAATCAACCAAGAGAATAGGATGTCACCCCTTGTTACCAAGGGAGTTCGTCCTATTATTTTCCTTGTTGCTTGTTCATCGCTGTCATCATTTGATTGATTTTCTTTTGAGAAGGTTTCATTCCCATTTGCATCATCATCATTTTTAACATTTGCTCATTAATTGGTGGGTTTTTCTTTAAGTAGTTCATCATGTATTTACGCGCAATAAAAAATCCGATAACAATACCGGCGATTAAGGCTACGACAATACTTAACCAAGCGTACCAAGGCATATCTTTTTTCCTCCTTCATGTTGTCTATACTTTAGTGTACTAGACCAGATAATATTATACAATATCTGTTACAGAATTTCTCCATTTTACACAAAATTTCTTTCTTTTATCGGTTTTAACCAGCCGAATCTCCCATTTTCTACATCAATGGCTAAAAAAGAAGGCTCATGTTTGCGAATAATTTCAAAGAAAATAGATTCTGCATCATAGTAGCCATCTGCTTCTATCGATAAATAATTCTTTTCCACCGTTAACGATGCTTTGCTTAAATTTCCATTATCAATATAAAAAACTCCATCTTTTAATTGAAAGCTTTTATTTTGCTGCAGAGCGGCATATAATTGATTTTCAATCATCCATTTGGAAATAGGAAGTGTGATAAAATCAACCTGTTTTTGAAGAATTCTCTTTAATTGTTCATCGTCTGTTTTAGTATGGTCCGAAAATAAATTGTAAAACAAGCGTTCTCTACCGTTATAATGAATGGCGACCTTTTCTTTTATTAAATACAATTGATATCTTCTCATACTTCACCTTCACCAACCTGTCCACTTCTTTTCCTTCTATTATAAAGAAGGTTTATTTCAAGATGTGTCTCAAGGTGTAAAAAAAACAGACTTATTTTGTCGAATCAGAGAAAGTAGGATGGACTGATAGTAAACACAGCCATCCTGCACCATTTAATTTTCTAACAGTGCTTTTAATCGCTTCACTACGTTAGACACGCTAAATCCGTATTCTTCTAAAATTTCATTTCCAGGCGCAGATGCTCCAAAGGTTTCTATGGAGAGTACATCTCCTTCGTCCCCTGCATATTTATGCCAACCAAGAGAGCTTCCCATTTCAATCGCTAATCTTTTTTTCACTGTTTTTGGCAATACTTTTTGTTTATACTCTTTGGATTGCTGCTCAAATCGATCCCATGCTGGTAGACTAACGACTGAAACATTTATTCCTTCTTTCTCTAATTCTTTTTGGGCTTCAACCGCTAGGCCAACTTCTGAACCTGCTGCAATTAATAGGGCATCAGGCGTTTCTGCTTTTGAAGGAGAGATGATATAGCCACCCTTTGATACCCCTTCATAAGCACTATCCTTTGTACCTTTAATCGTCGGTAAGTTTTGTCTTGTTAACACTAATGCTGTTGGCTTATCCTTAGACTCTAGAGCAATTTTCCAAGCGGCAGCTGTCTCATTCCCATCGGCTGGTCGAATGACAGATAGATTTGGCATCGCTCTTAATGAAGCTAATTGCTCAACAGGCTCGTGAGTTGGGCCGTCCTCACCTACTGCAATACTATCATGGGTGAATACATAGGTTACAGGCAATCCCATTAGTGCTGCAAGACGAATGGCAGGTCTTAAATAATCGGAAAAAACAAAGAATGTTCCGCCAAATATTTTTAAGCCACCATGCAACATAATTCCGTTTAAAGCAGCTCCCATCGCAAATTCTCTTACTCCAAACCAAATATTTCTACCTTCTGGAGTTTCAGGTGTAAAATCTTTCTCTCCCTTTATCATTGTATTATTACTTCCTGCTAAATCGGCGGAACCACCAATTAAGAATGGAAGATTTTTTGCAATACTATTGATTACTTCCCCTGAAGATGCACGACTTGCTAAACTGCTTCCCTCTTCATAAACTGGCATTTCTCGATTCCAACCCTCGGGCAAGGTATCTGCTAATGCAGCTTTTAATTGTTTTGCAAGTTCTGGATATTCTTTTTCATAGCTTGAAAAAAGCTCATTCCATTCTTTTTCCTTGTTCTCGCCATGTACAGCAACAGACTCTTTAAAGTGATTATATACTTCATCTGGAACATAAAAATCTTCATCGAATGTCCAATTATATGCTTCTTTTGTTAGCTTAAGTTCATCTGCACCAAGGGGAGCGCCATGAACAAGGGATTTACCGGCTTTATTAGGCGCACCAAATCCAATTATCGTTTTCACTTCAATTAACGTTGGTTTCGTTTGATCATTTTTCGCTTCTTCAAGTGCTTTTGCGATCCGATCTGTGTCATTTCCATCTTCTACACGGATATACTGCCAACCATATGCTTTAAATCGCTGTTCCACACTCTCGGAGAAGGATTTATCTAAATCGCCATCTAAAGAAATATCATTGGAATCATACATTACAACTAATTTGCCTAGCTTTAGATGTCCAGCAAGAGAAGCAGCTTCAGCAGATACCCCTTCCATTAAATCGCCATCCCCACAAATGCTATATGTATAATGATCAACGATTGCATAGTTATCTTTATTGTAAACTCCCGCTAATTGTTTTTCTGCAATCGACATCCCCACAGCCATCGCAATTCCCTGTCCAAGAGGACCTGTTGTAGCATCAACCCCAGCAGTATGTCCATATTCAGGATGCCCTGGAGTCTTACTTCCCCATTGTCTAAATTGTTTTAGGTCGTCAAGGGTTAAGTCATAGCCTGATAAATGCAATAAGCTATACAGTAATGCAGAGCCATGTCCGGCAGATAACACAAAGCGATCACGATTAAACCAGTCAGGATTTTTAGGATTATGATTCATATAAGATGTCCATAAGGTATACGCCATCGGAGCTGCTCCCATCGGCATTCCTGGATGACCTGATTTTGCTTTTTCAATTGTATCAATGGATAGAGTTCTAATCGAAGCAATCGATAAATGGTCAAGCTTTGTATTCACTATTCAACATCCTCTCATTTTCAAATAATAATTATGCCTAAAAGATTCTTTTTCTCCAATAAACTAAGAAAATAAGCACCACTATATACTTTCGACATTTATTTCGTATTTTACCCATAAATTCCAATAGAAAACATAAAAAAAACTTACACGGCACAACTAACACAATGATTTAGTTGTGCCGATTCCACTTGCTTTCAATATTGTTTAAATATGCATTTGGGTCCTGCTTAAATCTTCTCTGTTTTGTGTGTTCATGTATTCGACTGTCCCACTTACTAACTTCTTTTTTATAGCCAGAATAAGTAGCATTC